>CAJUOA010000008.1 GCA_910587785.1 uncultured Oscillospiraceae bacterium
TATTTCATGCCCCTATTTTACCACTGCACCTTATTTTCGCAAGATGTCTAATATATCAATTCCGAATAAATGATTTCTTCCACCTTGGCTTTGCAGTTGTTTACCAGCCCTACCCATGCCATCTGATCACGGGCTTTCAATTCCTCGGTCACGCCAGCGGCCTCCATCATCTGCGGGAGCAGTCTGTCCATCCACTCCTGGGCGGTATCGTCAATGTCCAGCAGGTGAGCCGTCAGTTTTCCGCTGCCCGCCAGTTCCCGCCACAGATCATGCTTGTGCTGTTTCAAGTAAGTACGCCGCAGACTGCCGTACTTGCCCACCGTCCTGACCGGCTCCGGCTCGTCCGCCACCAGATTGGGAATGTAGTAGTCTCCAACTCGGATATAAGTCAACTCTGCCATTTGTACCCTTCCTCTCGTTAGCCATTTCATTTGTGCCGCAAATGAGCTGACTGTATGTTGTATTTGATGTATTTGAAATACATCGCTTACAGCATACATCGTCCAGCGAGTTTCTGATTACCCTGTTCAGCGGCTTTGCCCAGGCGGAGAGCGAGTCTATCAGCAAAAACGTGATCTGGGGCATCCAAAAGGGCCGGGAGGCAGGGAACGTCCCCTTCCAGTACAAGAAGCTGTTGGGCTACCGGCGGGGGCCTGACGGCCAGCCGGAAATCATCACAGAGGAAGCGGAGACGGTAAAGCGTATCTTTCGCCGCTACCTGGACGGGTGCAGCCTGGGCCAGATCAAAGCCGAGCTGGAGAAGGACAAGGTTCCCACCTCCTGCGGGGTTCAGAGCTGGACATATCAGGTGATCCACAACATCCTGGTCAATGAAAAATACATTGGCGATGCCCTGCTGCAAAAGACCTACACCACCGACTGCATCAGCAAGACGGTGAAGAAAAACCAGGGTGACCGCCCCATGGTATATGTGGAACGGAACCACCCCGCCATCGTCTCCAAGGCTATGTTTTATCAGGTGCGGGAGGAGATGGCCCGCAGGGCCAGCAAGCGGAAGGTGATGCAGAAAACGGGCAAGACCGAGCAGGGGAAATACTCCGCCAAATACGCCCTGTCCGAGCTGTTGGTGTGCGGGGAGTGCGGTACACCCTACAAGCGATGTACCTGGGCCGGAAACGGCAAAAAGCGCATTGTCTGGCGCTGTGTCTCCCGGCTGGAGTTCGGCACGAAATTCTGCCACAACTCCCCCACGCTGGATGAAGACAAGCTGCACCGGGCTATCCTGGAGGCCATCAACGGCCTCGACCAGACCGGGCAGGAGATCGCGGAGGAGTTCTTGGACATCGCCAGCCTTGTCCAGCAGGGACAGGAGTGCGGCGGGGTTGATCCCCTCGCCCTGCGGCAGCGGCTGACGGCCCTGACGGCGGAACAGGCGGTGCTGATGGAACAGGCGCTGGCGTTGCCGGAGGATACGGAAAACAAAGAATTGAACGCCCGGCTCAGAGAAATCGCGGAGGAGAGGGAAAGCATCCTGCACCAGCTTGGGACGCTCCAGCAGGCGGATGAGCGGCAAGCTGGCCAAGCGGCCCGGATGAACAGCCTGCGGGAATTTGTTGAAAAGCGGGAAGCGAAATTCGCCGCATACGATGACGCCATCACCCGCAAATTTGTGGAGCAGGTCACCGTCCTGGACGCTGAGACCATCCGGGTCAAGTTCCGCTATCCAGGGCTGGAGGTTGACAAAAGCCTGAACTGACGGGGAGGATCATAATGGAAGTTTATATCACAGGAGACCTCCACGGAGATCTCCGCCGCTTCCAGCCGGAAAGATCGGGGACCGCGTGGGGGAGCTGAGGGCCTATCTGGAGGAGAACCTCCGGGAAAAGGAGGACGCGCCGGAGGTCCCGCACGCCGGCATGGCCGTCCTGCGCCAGCAGCTCCTGCTGGCGCAGGCCATCGGGGCATGGCTGGAGGAGCTGAAAAAGGACCTCGTCCCCGGCGGGGACCTCCCGTAAGATCGAACACAGTCCGCAAAAAGTGAGGACCCTGCTGTGGGGCAGGGTCCTCACTCTGCGCGTCAAAAAACCGAGCGGAATTTCGGGAAAAGCGGCGCGGCGCAAAATAAGTTTCGCGTAAAGATGGAAAGAAAACCAAAAGCGGGAACCAACCCTCGCACTTTCACGCGGGCGGGTCCCCACTACCGGATTAGTCCTTAAAGCAACAGGAACCCCTGTATCTAGGGGTTCCTGTTCACAGCTGTTGAATGAACTTGTATCAAATGTGACGTCAAACTATGGAGCGGGCGACGGGGCTCGAACCCGCTACCTCCACCTTGGCAAGGTGGCGCTCTACCAGATGAGCTACGCCCGCAGAACACTCGTGATTATAGCAGGCGTTTCCCGGTTTGTCAAGGGGGAATTTTCGTTTTGAGTGAAAATTTAAGGTTTCATCTGACTCCGGGCCATGGCGCTTTGGTGCTCCCGCTCGATGGCGTCCAGGAGTTCGGACACCGGGCCGCTGGAGTGGGCCTTGCGGCACTGCTCCATCACGTCCGCGAACGCCGGGTCGCAGTCGTACCAGAACACGTCCGCCGAGGCGATGGCCCCGCAGAGCGTTTCGGCGGCGGTGCGGCCGTTCCCGTGGGGAGCCGCCTGGTCCCCGATGGCCTCCAAATGGGCCAGCACCTCCTCCGGAGTGGACAGGAACACGCGGTAGAGGGCATCCGACGAGCCCTCCGCCCCGGCCCCGTCGCTGTTGAGGTAGTAGGCGCACAGCGCCCCGACCCCCATCTCATCCCAATGGGGGTCCTCCTCCAGGGACAGCATCTCGGGCGTGATGCCGTAGTCCAGCGGGTCGATCGTGAGACTGCCGGGCGTCGCGGGAGGCAGGGGGGATATGAGCCCGCTTCCCCCTGTGCCGCCAGGGGCGCGCTCCTCCGTGTAGCGGGGAATGGCCGGGCCCTCGTCCCCCGCCGGAAGCCGCTCATAGAGGGCCTTGGCGGCGCCTGTGAGCTCCCCGGTCTCCACGGCATACCCCAGCGCCTCCATAGCGTTGGGATACTCGCTTGCATACTCCTCCGGGACAACGGCGTTGTGGACAAAGCTTGCCAGCTTCTCCAGGGCGGCGGTCTGCTCCCCGGAGGGCCGGTAGGCCAGGCCGTTCAAAAACCGTACCGGCATATAGCAGAAGTCCAGATACAGCGCCTCGCTCTCCAGCTCCGACGCCGCCAGCACCCCGGCCTTCGTCAGCGCCCAGGCGTACTCTGCCTTGAAAGCGACGCTCTCCGGGGAGGTGTCGCAGACCATGCCGGCATCCAACAGCTCCCGCTTGCCGTCCTTCACCTGGAAGAGGAGCCAGGTGTAGGGATGACTGAAGCCGTTGAACCAACCGTCCTCGTAGACCGTGACGCCTCCGGCCATCACCACATCCCCAGGGGCGGCGGCGTGGAACTCGTAGTCCAGGCGGTAGCACTCCACCTCCAGGGGCCTCCGGCTGTCGCTGACCTCCGGCGTCTCCACCCGCTCCAGACGGGAGATGCGCCAGTCGTCCACATCGCCGGGGATACCCTCCTCCAGCCAGCGGTCGAACTCCTCCCCGGCAATGCGCTTGGCAGTCTCCCGGACCTCCTCCGGGGCCTCGATGCTGTCATAGACGCGGTCCGTCACGGCGGGCTCCAGGGGCTTATAGACGTTCATATAGCCCCCCTGGAAGTATATCTCCCTGGGCGCGAGCACGGGCGAAACGCTATCCGCCGCCACCTCGCTGGGCACGTCCACATAGCCGGAAATTTCGATATAGCTCCCGCTGTCGTCCTCCGGCATACCGTAGCCCAGAAACTGAGCCTCCGGCCAGGCGTCCTCCACCAGCCCGAGGACACCGGCGAGGTACAGCACCCCGTCCCGCCGGAAGTAGAGGTAGGGGCTGTCGTGGTAGAACCACATGAGGTCGTCCTCCCCGTCGCCGTTCCAGTCGGCCCGGATGACCCGGTTGGAGCAGTCCGCCAGCATCCGGGGCACTCCGTCATCGTCCAGATACCAGTAGTCGATGGCGAAATAGGCCCCGCCCCGGGGAGCGTAGAGGATAAAGCCGTCATGATCGAAGAGTCCGGTATACTCCCCCACATCGTAGTCGCGGTCATAGCCGGATTCCTCCTTGTAGAACCGCAGGAGGGTATCCCCATCCCGTATGGCCCAGTACTTGGAGTACTGGTTTTCCGGGTCCGGGTCCCAGAAGCAGACGATCCGGGTGCCGTCGGAGAGGGTCTTGTCCACCAGAATCTCCCCCATGGTGTCCACGGATACGGTGTCCGGCTCCAGGGTGCCGGGGCGCGGCTCCTCCGCTGTGATGCGCTGGCCCTCCACCGCGTAGGGCTCCAGGCCCGTCAGGGGGATGGACAGCACCGGCTCCCGGCCGATCACTTCCGGCGCGGCGGACGGCTTAGGCGCTGTTACGGGGGCCGTCGAGGGTCCAGGCGCAGGCGCGGAAGCCTCCCCGCCCCCCGTGAACGTAGCCGCGCAGGCCGCTGTCACCAGCACCAGGAGCACGCACAGGGACAGCACCCCGGCCCGCTTGTGTTCCGCGATGCGCTCTATCCGCTCCTTGAGCTGTTTCTTTCCGGCGGTCATGGTGGTGGCGGCCAGCAGGGGCCTGCCCGGCTCCCGCTTCGCCGGGATCAGGGACAGCAGGGTCTTTCCGTAGGGCACGCGCTCGGCCTCCCCCAGCCGGGCAAGAGTCCCCTCGTCGCAGGCCAGCTCGCAGTCCGCCCGGGAGGCGCTCGCCGCCCACCACACCAGCGGGTCGAACCAGTACACCACCAGGCACAGGCACCTCAGCAGGGACCACAGGGGGTCCAGATGCCGGGCATGGGTCTCCTCGTGGGCCAGGACGTGTCCCAAGGACGCCTGGGAGGCCAGTGCGGCGGGGGTCAGGTAGACAGCGGGCCTCCACAGCCCGAAGAGGCACGGCGAGGCCAGCCCCTCCTCTACTAAGAACACCCGGTACCGGCATCCCTCCACCGGGAGGGGCCTCCGTCTCTTTTTCAGCATCTGCCAGAACCGCAGGTTCGTCCCCACCACCCAACAGGCCATCATTACCATGCCGCATTTCCAGACCAGAGGCAGGACCTCCCGGACCGTTGGTGCGGCGGATTTCGCCGCCTCCGGCGCGGGGGAGGCGGGGCGTTCTGCGGCGGCAGGAGCCTCCGCCCTCGGGGAGGCGTCCGGCGTCCGGACGGGCGTCTCCGGCGCGGGGCGGTGGGGCTCGATCTGGGTCCGCACCGGCTCGGACACGCTCAGCACACTGAAGTCCGCCGCCGGGAGCGTCGCCGGCACCAGCAGACGCACCAGCACCAGCGCCCACAGCCCGTACTGCACCCGCCGGGAGACCGTGTCCCGGAACACCCTCCGCAGCAGGAGCAGTGCCGCGATCAGCACCGAGGAGGTCAGCAGGATATCCTTCATTTCTTCTCCCCTCCCGCCTGTTCCAGGATGGCGGTCAGCTCCGCCAGGTCCGCCTCCGTCAGCTCCCGGCTCTCCACCATGGCGCTCATCATCAGCCCCAGGCTCCCGCCGTAGACCTTCCCCAAAAAGCTCTTTGTCTCCTCCCGGGCCGCGTCCCGGCGGTCCAGAAGGGGCGCGTACAGCTTGGCCCGCTCCCCGGAGGTGTGGGAGACTGCGCCCTTGGCCTCCAGCCGGGCAAGCATCGTGATAATGGTATTCTTCCCCCACCCGGTCTTGGGCCGCAGCGCCGCCGTCAGCTCCGTGATCGTCATCGGATGCTTCTCCCACAGGCAGTTCATCAGCGTCCACTCGCTGTCAGAGAGGTTCGTTTTCATCGCTCTGCTTCCTCCTTCTTGATTGGTATACGGATGTCTACCTTCAGGATAGCAGAGAGGTAGACGTTTGTCAACCCCTTTTTTCGATAGTGCCTATCAGACCTGTCAGCCCCGGGGGCTCCTCGCCCCCGGACCCCCGGTGACTTTTTGTACGGACAAAAAGTCACCAAAAAACCGCCGGACCAATGGTCCGGACCCCTTTATCTATTTGGTTTTTGTTTACGCTACGACCTGTTTGTCTCGTTTTTCCCAATTCCTGCCCTGGGCCGATGACAGGCCCTGCGCCGCCACCACTCCCTAGCCCTTCGGTGCCTATCGTTGGGTTCGCCTCCTAGAAGCGCGATTCTTCGGAGAGACTACCGGGCCTCCGGCACGGTGCGGGCGAGACTGCTTTTTTGCTCCCATAATCCCATACTGCACTGCACTATACTGTGGGCCCCGCCGCCCTCGGCGGGACATCTCCCTCAGACCATTATCTGACCACCAAATCTATTTAACCCCACCTCTCCGCCACAGCGTTCAAAATGCCCATCGGGTCCCACTCATTCCCCCCAATGTAGGTAATATACGCCGCATACCTCCCCTTGACAGCCACGACCTCCAACCTGTCTGCCGCCCAAGCGCCATCCAGCCCCGGAATTTCGATGGGCTCAAACGCTTCCTCAGACTGCCCGAAAGTCGAATCCACCATCAGCGTCCGCGCAAACTCCATCGCCTTCTCCGCACTGCCCAGCCGGTAGACATCCTGCCGGAGAAGCGTAGAATCCTCCTTATACTCCGCAGTTTCCCAGTACTCGGCCATGAGGCTGCGGCCGTGGCTCAGCTCACTCTCCTGATCCGTAAAGGACACCGTTCGGGGCCCCGTTTTTCCCAGGTCCGCAAGAACGATATACGGCCCATCCGGCTCCTCCGGCAGCTCCCTGGGCCGCAGCTCCAGAATCTGCACCCCCATCAGCAGAAGGCACAAAATCTCAGCCGCAATCAAAGTCCCGTTGACCGCCCTGTGGACAAGCCGCCTCTTTTTCGGCGCGTGGTCCAGAGGGATGCCCTTCCGCAGCCTGCGGTAAGTCCTTGTAACAGACCACGCCTCCCGCAGGAAATGATAGAGCGCCCACACCAGAAACACACCAAACCACAGCACCCCCGCCGTATTGACCACCCAGCTCTTCTGCACATCCGCCCAGACCTGACTCGGGCCTCCCTTCATAGAGAGGGACATCAGCATGAGCGGAGCCCAAATCAAAGCAGCAACAGGAAGCCACGCCCATAAGCCGGTCCGCATATTCCGCAGCGTCGCCGCCTGCTGTCTCGGGTCCCCATAGAACTCCGGCGCGTCGCTGCCCTCCGGGGCCCGGAAAATGTACAGCAGCCCCTGGTCCGTCACATGCTCCCAGCCGCAGTCCGCGAACACCGCCAGCTGCGCCTCGCTCATATTGGCCTCCTCCAGGAATCCCGGCGCGGACACCTCCACCCGGTACCGCGCCCTGCTGGGCTCCGCAGGCACGAATTTGCTCAAATACGCCCCCCGCTTCACCAGCCGCCAGCCGGACGCCTCCATATCACTGTAAAATTTTTCATTCTCCCCCAGCTCGTAGGTCTCCGGGTGGAATTTGTACTTGACCCGCTTCATATGTCTCCCTCCTCTAATATCGCCCCGTCCTCCACCAGCTGCTTTAACCGCCGGTACTCCAAAAGAAGGGCGTTTTTCCCTGCCTCCGTGATGGCATAATTCTTCCGCCTCCCGTCCTCTCCGGTGAGGACGATGAGCCCTTCCCTGTTCATCCGGCTGAGCACCCCGTACAGCGTCCCCGGCCCCATCACCAGCCTCCCGCCGCTGAGCTCCCGGATGCGCTGCATCATGCCGTACCCGTGCCCCGGCCGCAGCAGCGCCAGCAGGATATAGTACATGGCCTCCGTCATGGGCCCCTGTTCCGCCACCGGTACCGCCTCCTTTTATTATGCGTTTCGATATATCGTGTGGCATAATAATAGCACGGGCCGGGAAGATTGTCAAGAGCCGATAAAACAGGCCGCGAAAAGTCCATAGGACCCTTCGCGGCCTGAAGAGGTGTATTACCAGCGACTGTTCTCGCCGTCGGTGAGGATACCGTCTGTGTCGTGGACCCGGGCGTTGTCCAGCATCCGCTGGAAGCTGGTCCGGTTCGCACCGCCGTCGAATACATCGTCTACTGCGTTGCGGACATCGTTGACCGCATTCCGGGCCCCCTGGCCCACGTCCCGGGCCGCACGGTCCAGCCCGCTGCGGCTGGTACCGGTCGTGCCATTGGTACCGGTGGTTCCGTTTGTGCCGTTGGTGCCGTTTCCGGTGGTTCCGTTCGTACCGGTGGTACCATTGGTGCCGCTCCCGGTGGTTCCGTTCGTACCGGTGGTACCATTGGTGCCGCTCCCGGTGATGCCGCCGGTACCAGTGGTACCATTGGTACCGGTATTGCCGCCGGAGCCGGTGGAGCCGTTGTTGAGGCCGTCGCCGGCGTTGGTGCCGGAGTTGGTCTGATTGTCATCGCCGTTGTTATCCCGGCTGCCGCAGGCCGCCAGGACCAGCACCAGCGCCAGGACTGCCGCGATCATGACTGCTTTTTTCATCGAATCATCCTCCTTCCAAACTTGCGCGCCATTCGCGCTGTGCTAGTATTTGCGAAGGAGTTGATTTTACCGCTGGGGATTTTTTGTAAAATTTTCAGGATACGGGGCCGATGGAGTCCCGCTCGATGAGCTCCGCATGGAGCAAAAGCGTACTGATGGGCGTCTGGGCCAATTGGCAGGAGAGGGCGTAGAAGGCGCTCTTGCCCAGCTCGGTCCGGTCCTGCCGGATGGTGGAGAGGGAGGGCGTGGTATACCGGCACAGGGGGATGTCGTCAAAGCCGATGACGCTCAGCCGCTCCGGCACGGCGATGCCCAGCTCCCCGCAGTGGATGAGGACCATATGGGCCAGGATGTCGTGGGAGCAGATGACGGCGGTGCAGCCCCGGTCCAGCAGGCGGGGCAGGTGCCTGTCCAGGCACTCGGACAAACGCAGGGCGTAGCCCGCCAGGTCCCGGCGGGCATCCAGCTTGTTCTCCCGCAGGGCCCGGAAGAAGGAGGCGTACCGGGACTGATGGACGGCTTCCTCTACGGCGTGCCCTTTACCACCAACACCTGGTACATGTACTACGACAAGCGGGTCTTCAGCGAGGAGGACGCGGGGAGCCTGGACGCCATGCTGGAAAAGGGCGCGGTGAGCTTCCCCTTCACCAGCTCCTGGTACCTGCCCGCCTTCTGCTTCGGCAACGGCTGCACCCTCTTCGACGGCGGGAGCGTCCTGAGTGTCGCATGAAATTTGTATTCGGCAAACAGGACACGACCACCCTGGACCGGGCCCAGGAGCGCTGCTGCCTCCTGACCAACGGCCCGGGAGGCTATCTCTCGGTCTCAGCGGCGTTCTCCGTGACCCGCTGCGACCAGGGGGTACTGGCAGCGGCCCGCACCGCCCCCAATGACCGCTGGACGTTGGTCCACCGCCTCTCGGAGGCGCTGACGGTGGGGGAGGAGCAGGTGTTTCTCTCCACTCAAACCTTCGCGGACGACGCGCCGCCTCCTGCTGTGAGATCCGGCGGACCATCGGTCCGGGGGAGACGGGGAGGACCCTGGAGATCGTCTTCTCCCTGGAGGGCGGGACGGCCTGGTCCCCAGCCTCTTTCCCGAGGGCGGGGAGGAGCCCCGCTACAACACCGCGGACGCGGCCCTTCTGCTGCTCCACTGCGTGTGGATATACTACGGCAGGACCGGGGACGCCGGTTTCGTCCGCAGGGCCTGGCCGGTCATGGAGCGCATTATCGCCGCCTACCGCCGGGGGACCCGCCACGCCATCCGCATGGAGCCGGACGGCTCATCTCCGCGGGGGAGGGGCTGGACCAGGTGACATGGATGGACGTCTGCGCGGAGGGCCATCTGCCCCCCCGCCACGGCAAGCCCGTGGAGATCAACGCCCACTGGTACAACGCCCTGCGGATGATGGAGGAGCTCTCGGCCTTGACAGCGGCGGACGGCAGGGAGTATTATGGACCTGGCAGAGCAGGTTTGGGAGAGCTTCAGCCGGGCGTTCTGGATGGAGGATAAGGGATATTTGAAGGACGTGGTCTCCGGCACGGCGGCGGATGCCCAGCTGCGGTGCAATCAGATCTGGGCGGTCCCCGCCCCCTTCCCCCTGGGGGCGTACTATCTGGCGTACCTCAAGACCCGGGGGAACGCCCCCGAGGCCGCCCGGACCGTCCGGGAGCAGCTGGGGGGCATGGAGGCCATGCTCCGGGAGGGCTGCGTGGGGCAGCTGCCGGAAATCTATGACGGCGGCGTCCCGGGCGCGTCGAGGGGGTGCTTCGCCCAGGCGTGGAGCGTGGGGGAGCTGCTGCGGGTCTGCGAAAAATTGGAAGAGATCGAGAGGGAGGACACCGATCATGCTGGATAAGACAAAAAAGGACTGGTGGAAGTCCGCCGTATTCTACCAGGTCTATCCCAAGAGCTTTCAGGACACGGACGGCGACGGCTTCGGCGACCTGCGGGGGGTCATCGGGCGGCTGGACTACCTGGAAAAGCTGGGAGTGGACGGCATCTGGCTCTCGCCGGTATACGCCTCGCCCCAGAAGGACAACGGCTACGACATCTCCGACTACCGGGGCGTCGACCCCCGGTTCGGCACTATGGAGGACATGGAGGAGCTCATCGCCCGGGCCCGGGAGCGGGGCATCAGCATCATCATGGACCTGGTGCTCAACCACAGCTCGGACCGGCACCCCTGGTTCCTCGCGGCCAAGGCGGACCGGGAGAGCCCCTGTCATGACTACTACATCTGGCGGGACGGCACGCCGGACACGCCGCCCAACGACATGACCGCCACCTTCGGCGGTCCGGCCTGGACCTGGGCGCCGGAGACCGGGCAGTGGTATTTCAACATGTTCTCCCCCTGGCAGCCGGACCTGAACTGGGAGAACCCCGCCCTGCGCCGGGAGCTCTACGACATGATCCGCTTCTGGGTGGACAAGGGGGTGGAGGGCTTCCGGCTGGATGTGATCGACAACATCGGCAAGACGCCGGACGAGAAGATCACCTTCAACGGCCCCCATCTCCACGAATATATCCGGGAGCTCCGGCGGGAGGCGTTCCGGGAGGACACCCTGGTCACCGTGGGCGAGGCCTGGAGCGCCGATGTGGAGACGGCAAAGCGCTACGCCAACCCGGACGGCAGTGAGCTGAGCATGATCTTCCAGTTCGAGCACACCACCCTGGACCAGAAGAGCAAGTGGGAGCCCATCCCCCTGTCCCTGGTGAAGCTGAAAGAATGCTATGACCGGTGGCAGAACGGCCTGCGGGGGGAGGGCTGGAACAGCCTCTTCCTCAACAACCACGACCTGCCCCGGACCGTCTCCCGCTGGGGGGATGACGGGAAGTACCGGGTGGAATCGGCGAAGATGCTTGCCGCCATGTGCCACGGGATGCAGGGCACCCCCTACATCTACCAGGGCGAGGAGCTGGGCATGACCAACATCCGCCTGCCCATTGAGCAGTACGACGACCTGGAGATCAAAAACGCCTACCGGGAGCAGCTGGAACAGGGCCGCCCCGAGGAGGACATCCTCTCCGCCATCTACGCCCGGGGCCGGGACAACGCCCGCACCCCCATGCAGTGGTCTGCGGGGCCCAACGCCGGGTTCACCACCGGAGAGCCCTGGCTTCCGGTGAACCCCAACTACACCGAGATTAACGCTGTGGCCGCTCTGGCGGACCCGGATTCCGTTTTTTACTTCTACCAGAAGCTCATCGCCCTGCGGAAGGCGTACCCCGTCTTCCGGGACGGGGACTTCCAGCTCTTGGAGGCGGAGGACGAACAGCGCTTCGCCTACGTCCGGGAGACGGAGCGCGAAGCGCTGCTGGTGGTCTGCAATTTCACGGCGGAGACACTGCCGGACGTGTGCCCGGAGCGGTTCCGGGGGGCGGAGGTCCTGCTGGGCAACTACCCGGACCCCGCCGGGGAGGACCTGCGGCCCTATGAGACCCGGATGCGGTACGTGAAGAAATGACGGGGTACAGGACCTGCATCTTTGACCTCTACGGCACGCTGGTGGACATCCACACCGATGAAAACGCCCCCCAGGTCTGGGAGGCGTTGGCGGCGCACTACAGCGCCCGGGGGGCCGTCTACCGCCCGAAGGAACTGCGGGACGCCTATTTCCGGGCTGTGGCGGAGGCGGAGGGGAGCGCTCCCCTCCGCCGGGACGCCCACGAGGCCCATCCGGAGATCCAGATCGAGCCGGTGTTCGCCAAACTCTTCCGGGACCGGGGCGTTCCGGCGGACGGGGAGCGCTCCGCGGAGGCCGGGCGGCGGTTCCGGGCGCTGTCGACGGACTATATCCGCCTCTACCCGGGGGCGAAGGAGCTCCTGCACACCCTGCGGGCCCAGGGGCGGGGGGTGTACCTCCTCTCCAACGCCCAGGCCCTCTTTACCCGGACGGAGCTGGATGAGCTGGGGCTCACGGACTGTTTTGACGGTATCTGCCTGTCCTCGGACTACGGGGTGAAAAAGCCGGACAGGCGGTTTTTTGAGGTGCTTTTCCAAACCTATGGCCTCTCCCCGGAGGGCGCAGTGATGGTGGGCAACGACGGCATATGCGACATCCAGGGGGCCCGGGAGGCGGGGCTGGATACGGTCTATATCCGCTCCAACCTCTCCCCCGACGAGCCCGCGCCGGAGGCAGATTTCGTGCTGGCGGAGATGGACCTGGGGAAGGTGCTGGACATTCTGACACATGGGAGGGACGGAACATGGCAGGCAGCTATCCGGTAGTCACGCTGTGCGGGAGCACGCGCTTCAAGGACGATTTCGTCCGGGTCCAGGAGGAATTGACCTTGAAGGGCAACATCGTCATCTCCGTGGGGCTGTTCGGACACGCGGACGGGCTCTACGGCACGCAGATCACGCCGGAGGTCAAGACCATGCTGGACGACATGCACAAGCGGAAGATCGACCTGGCGGACAGCATCTTTGTCATCAACCGGGACGGGTACATCGGGGAGAGCACGGCGTCGGAGATCGCCTACGCGCAAGCCTCCGGGAAGCCTGTCCGGTACCTGTTTCCGCCCGTCGAGGCGTAAACGGTCACTTCACGCCCAGGGCCTCCAAAGTGGCCTTGAGGCTCCGCCACGCCTCCAGAAGCTGGGCGTGTTTTGCCGCGCCCGCTGGGGTCAGGCGGTAGTACTTCCGGGCGGGCCCGCCGGAGACCGCGCCCTGGTACTGCTCCGTGAAGCCGTCCCGGCAGAGGCCCCGGAGGAGGGCGTAGACAGCGCTCTCCTGGGTGTCGGGGAAGCCGTCGTGGAGCTGCCGGAGGAGCTCATAGCCGTACTGGTCTCCCCGGCTGAGGACCTGGAGCAGGCAGAGCTCCAGGAGGTCCTTCTTCAGCATAGGGACACCCCCGTTCCCGCCAGGCCCAGGACCGTCAGGAGGGCGCAATAGGGCAGGGAATCCGCCGGGGAGCCGTCCAGACGCATGTCCCACAGCACAGACAGCGCCGCCATGACGAGCGCCGTCATTGTGAGGCTCAGGGCATAGACCGCCCGCCAGCGGCGGTCCGCAAGCCGGGCCTGGACGAGGGCCCAGAGGCCCGTCAGCGACAGCAGGAAGCCCATCCAGAGCAGGATGTCCGCTATGTGGCCGGCGAGACCGGCGTGGGCCTGGAGAAAGTCCATGGGCCCCTGGGGCTGGACCGCGGCGAGATAGAGGACAGACCAGGCCACAGCCATCCCGGCGAGCTGGAGGGCCAAAAGGGGCGTCACTCCTCTGGGGAGGGGGCCTTCCTTCCCCGCCTCCCGCCGCCGGAACCAGACCAGGGACACCCCCAGCCCCGCCGAGAGGAGCATCAGCTCCACGGGGAAGCGGTACAGGAACTGCTGGAAGAACCCCCACAGCCGCCAGCCTCCCGGCAGGGGCGCCGCCGCAGGTAACAGCAGGCAGGCCGCCATCACGGCGAAGGCCGCAAGCCACCTATGATACAGCTTCGGCTGGGAGACCAGCCGCATGGCCTCCACGGGGCCGCCCAGGTCCCGGCGGAGGCTCTCGCCGTCTCTGGGGGCGGCGTCCAGGATGTCGCGGTACTCGGCGAGGACCTCCCGGGCCTCCTCCGGGGGCAGGAGCCACCGCGCCGCGCGGGTCAGCTGGGTGAAGTAGTCCTTTTTCATAGCGGATCCTCCTTTTTAACTACTGTTAAAAATATAGTTGTTGAGCACAGTATATCGTCTTTGCTTCTGCTTGTCAAGAGACTATTGGAAAAAATATAGTACCTGCCGCCCGGACCCGGGACAGAAATTCCCCCTTTACGAGCCCCGGGTTTTCGTGTAAAATATGGTGAGAAATTGACGAAAGGGGGCGGAGGAGATGAGCGGATACATTCTGAACCTGCCGGAGGACGAGGGAGTCGTGGTCTCGGGCCAAGCGGCGCGGCGGCTGGTAGAGGGCGGTGACGGCGACGCGGCGCTCTTATACATCGCAGTTCTGCGGAACCGGGGGAACATGGATGAAGGGAAGCTCGCCGGACAGCTGGGGTGGCCGGAGGGGCGTCTGCGGCAGGCTCTGGGGAGTCTGGTCCGGCAGGGCCTGGCCGCGCCTCCGGCCCGGGAGGCGGCGGCGGACGCCCCGCCCCGTCGGGAGGAGGACCGCACCGAGTATACCCGCGCGGACATGGCACGGGCGCTGGAGGGGGCGGAGTTCGCGGGACTGACCAGCGCCGTGGAGGAGAAGCTGGGCAAGAAGCTGACCACCCCCGATCTGGCGGTGCTGCTGGGGCTCTATGACCATCTGGGGCTGCCGGCGGATGTGATCTTCCTGCTGGTGGGCTTCTGCGCGGAGCGGACCGCCGCCCGGTATGGTCCGGGCCGCAGGCCCACGCTGCGGCAGATCGAGAAGGAGGGCTACACCTGGGCCCGGCTGGGGCTGATGAACCAGGAGAGCGCCGCCGGGTATATCAAGAAGTGCCAGCGCCGCAGGGAGGCTCTGCCTCAGCTTATGAGCCTGCTGCGGCTGGGGGACCGCGCGCCGTCTCCGGGGGAGGAAGCGTACCTTCTTTCCTGGAACGACATGGGGTTTGAGAACGAGGTCATTGAGCTCGCCTATGACAAAACCATTCTGAAATGTAAAGAGCTCAAATGGCCGTATATGAATAAGATCCTCTGCTCGTGGCACCAGAAGGGCCTGCACACTCTGGCGGAAGTAAAGGCCGGAGACCGGCCTGCCGGAGTCAAGACCGGGAGCGGCGCGCCGCCCCGCCGCGCCCCCGGGCCGGAGGAGCAGGCCGCTGTCCGGGCGGACATGGAGCGGATGGAGCGTTACCGTCAGCAGCTGCGGCGGGAAAAGGAGGGCAATTAAATGTCACAGGACCCCAAGATCATGTCTGCGGCTCTGAGCCGCTTTCAGGCGGACCGGGACGCCAGGCGGAATGCGCTGGAGGCCCGGCGCCGGGAGGTCTACCGCCGTGCGCCGCGGGTGGAGATGATCGACCGGGAGCTCACGGGCACGGCGGCGCGGGTGATTGCCGCCGCCTTCCAGCAGGGAGGGGACCCGGATGCGGCCCTCAAGGACCTGGAGAAGCGGAATCTCGCCCTTCAGCGGGAGCGCTCGGAGCTTCTGGTGGGGGCGGGGTTCCCCTATGATTATATTGATGAGACGCCTCAGTGTCCGATCTGTTCTGACAGAGGCTGGCGGAAGGATGACACGCCCTGCCGGTGTCTCATGGCCTATTACACCCGGGAGCAGAACCGGCGGCTGAGTAAGATACTGGACCTGGGGAACCAGTCCTTTGACACCTTCTCGTTTGACTGGTACAGTCCCGAGCCCTGGGGGAACTATTGCAGCCCTCTGGAGAATATGGAGTCCATCCGCGAGATTTGCGGCAATTACGCCCACACCTTTGGTCCCCGGAGCGGGAACCTCCTTTTCACCGGGGCCCCGGGGCTGGGGAAGACGTTCCTCTCCGCCTGCATTGCCCGCGAGGTCAGCGACCACGGGTTTTCTGTTGTTTACGACACTGCGGCGCATATTTTTCAGCAGTTTGAGAGCGGGAAGTTCGGCCGGGAGAACCCCTATGAGGAGGACCCGGACCGGGAGATCAACCGCTATCTCAACTGTGACCTTCTGATTATGGACGATGTGGGGACGGAGATGCTGACCAGCTTTGTCCAGGCGACGTTCTATCGGATCGTCAACGACCGGCTGATCAACCGGAAAAAGACGCTCCTCTCGACGAATCTCGATACCCGGGACCTCGCCGCGCGGTACGGGGAGGCGGCTGCCTCCCGCATCCAGGGGGAGTATCAGATCTTGCGGTTCTTTGGGGAGGATATCAGGATTTTGAAGAGGGGGTAGAGGCATCTGCTCTTCGGCACCGGGGGCTCCGCGCCCCCGGACCCTCGGCTACTTTTTCCGCGTGGAAAAAGTAGCCAAAAAGACGCTTAAGAAACTACGTTTCTTAAGAATCTTCCTTCATTACGGGGGTTTTTATTTTACGCTACGACCTGGTAGTCTGGTTTTTCCCAATCTCTTCCCTGGGCCGATGCCGCTCGAATCGCTGGAACCACTCCCTGGCCCTACGGTGCCTATCGTTGGGTTCGCCTCCTAGAAGCACGATTCTATGGAGACACTACCGGGCCACCGGCACGGTGCGGGCGATACTGCTCCCCGTATCCCGTATCCCCGTATCCCTGTATCCCCATATCTCTGTATCTTTGTATCCCCGCATCCCGAACTTTTCCCCCGTCCTCAGCGTCAACATAAACGTGTGGAAAACCATGTGGATACTGTGGAAAACCCGGAGACGCACACATCTGGCAGATAGTTTCCTCCTGTTATGGACACGTCGGGGACAGTCACTTTTTTTCCACTTGTCCCGCTTTTTGTCAAACCGAAGGGACCTCCGGACCGATTTCCAAAAAACCGCAAAACCACCCTTGCTATCCGCCTCCAAATTTGATAAACTAAAAGATACTGTGCATTTTATCGTGGGAGGCGACTATGGCAAAGGAAAGAAAACAGGCCTACGGCAATGACTCCATCAGCGCCCTCAAGGGCGCCGACCGGGTGCGCAAACGCCCCGGCGTGATCTTCGGCTCCGACGGGCTGGAGGGCTGCGAGCACGCCGTATTCGAGATCTTATCCAACTCCATCGACGAGGCCCGGGACGGCCACGGCAAGCTTATCACCCTCACCAGCTACCTCGACCACAGCGTGGAAGTCGAGGACCAGGGCCGGGGCTGCCCCGTGGACTGGAACGAGCGGGAGGGCCGCTGGAACTGGGAGCTGGTCTACTGCGAACTCTACGCCGGCGGCAAATACGACAGCTCCGAGGGCGGCGACTACGAGTTCTCCCTGGGCCTCAACGGCCTGGGCTCCTGCGCCACCCAGTACGCCTCCGCCTACATGGACGTCACCGTCTGGCGGGACGGCTTTGAACACCGCCTCCACTTCGAGCGCGGCGAGATTACCGGCGAGAAGGGCAAAGAGCTGGTCAAGACCCCCCTCTCCCGGAAAAAGACCGGCACCCGCCACCGCTGGCTCCCCGACCTGGAGGTCTTCACCGACATCGCCATCCCCCCGGCGTTCTTCCTGGATGTCATGAAGCGCCAGGCCGTGGTCAACGCCGGCATCACCTTCCGGCTGAAGATCGAGACCTCTCCGGGAAAATTCGAGACCACCGAGTTCCTCTACGAAAACGGCATCGCCGACTACGTCCGGGAACTGGCCGGGGACGCCCCCCTCACTGACGTGGAGTTCTGGGAGACCGAACGCCGGGGCCGCGACCGCGCCGACAAGGACGAGTACAAGGTGCGCCTCTCCGTCTCCTGCTGCTTCTCCAACAAGACGGCGGTCATCGAGCACTACCACAACTCCAGCTGGCTGGAGCACGGCGGAAGCCCTGAAAAGGCCACAAAGTCCGCCTTTGTGGGGGCCATCGACGCCTGGCTCCGGCAGAACAGCAAGTACCAGAAGGGCGAGGCCAAGATCACCTGGGCGGACATCGAGGACTGCCTGGTCCTGGTCAGCAACAACTTCTCCACCCAGACCAGCTACGAGAACCAGACCAAAAAGGCTATCACCAACAAGTTCGTCCAGGACGCCATGGCGGAGTTTTTGAAGAGCCGCCTGGAGATCTACTTCATCGAGAACCCCAGCGACGCCCTGCGCATCGCCGAGCAGGTCCTCATCAACAAGCGAAGCCGGGAGACCGCCGAGAGGGCCCGGCTCAACGTGAAAAAGAAGCTCTCCGGCTCCATCGACATCGCCAACCGGGTCCAGAAGTTCGTCGACTGCCGGACCAAAGACGTCAGCCGCCGGGAGATCTATATCGTCGAGGGCGACAGCGCCCTGGGCAGCGTCAAGCTCAGCCGGGACGCCGAGTTCCAGGGCATCATGCCCGTGCGGGGGAAGATTCTGAACTGCCTCAAGGCCGACTACCCCCGCATCTTCAAGAGCGAGATCATCACCGACCTTATGAAGGTCTTAGGGTGCGGCGTGGAGGTGGAGGGCAGGCACGTCAAGGACCTCAGCTCCTTTGACCTCAATAACCTCCGCTGGTCCAAGGTGGTCATCTGCACCGACGCCGACGTGGACGGCTATCAAATTCGCGCCCTCATCCTCACCATGCTCTACCGCCTCTGCCCCACCCTCATTGAGAAGGGGTATGTGTATATCGCCGAATCCCCCCTCTTCGAGATCACAAGCGGAGAGAAGACCTGGTTCGCCTACACGGAGAAGGAGAAATCGGAGATCGTCAAAAAGCTGGAGGGCAGGAAAGTCAAGATCGACCGCTCCAAAGGCCTGGGAGAGAACGACCCGGACATGATGTGGCTGACCACCATGAACCCCGAGACCCGGCGGCTCATCAAGGTCATGCCCACCGACGCCGAGGCCACCAGTCAGATGTTTGACCTCCTTTTGGGGGACAACCTCCAGGGGAGGAAAACCCATATCGCCAATGAGGGGTATAAGTTTTTGGATCTGGCGGATATTTCGTGAGGAGGGACCTGTAACATGGAAACCATCGTTCTGCACGTCACCTACACCTGCAAACCCGCCCAAGCACCGGCTTTCGTCCAGGCGGTGAAGGCCGCGGGCCTCCAGGACACTGTCCGCGCCGAGGACGGGTGCCTCCAATACGACTACCACCTCTCCTGCGAGACGCCGGACACGGTGGTCCTCCTGGAGCGCTGGCGGGACGCCGCCGCCCTGGAGCGCCACCTGGCCCAGCCCCACATGGCACGCCTGCGGGAGCTGAAGGGTTTCTACGCCCTGGACACAAAACTGGAACGGTACGAATAAAGGAAATATTGAAATCATGGCTAAGAAGAAAAACCCGGATGAGAGCAAGCCGAAAGTCAATAACCCCAACGTCATGGGCCTGAAGGCGGCGGTCCAGGAGCAGGCCATCACCGACACCCTGGAGACCAACTTCATGCCCTACGCCATGAGCGTCATCCTCTCCCGGGCCATCCCGGAGATCGACGGCTTCAAGCCCTCCCATAGGAAACTGCTGTACACCATGTACAAGATGGGCCTCCTCACCGGGGCCCGGACCAAGTCCGCCAACATCGTCGGCCAGACCATGCGCCTCAACCCCCACGGCGACGGCCCCATCTACGAGACCATGGTCCGCCTCTCCAAGGGCTACGGGGCCCTCCTCCATCCCTTCGTGGACTCCAAGGGCAACTTCGGCAAGGTCTACTCCCGGGACATGGCCTACGCGGCCAGCCGCTACACGGAAGCAAAGCTCGCCCCCATCTGCCAGGAGCTCTTCCGGGACCTGGACCAGGACGCGGTGGACTTCGTGGACAACTACGACAACACCATGAAGGAGCCCAGCCTCCTGCCCACCACGTTCCCGAACATCCTGGTCTCCGCAAACCAGGGCATCGCCGTGGGCATGGCCAGCCAGCTCTGCGGCTTCAACCTGGCGGAGGTCTGCGACGCCACCGTGGCCTTTTTGAAAAACCCGGACTGCGCCCTGGCCGACATCCTCAAGGGCCCGGACTTCCCCACCGGCGGCGAGTTCCTCTACGACCAGGCCGCCCTGGAGGAGGTCTACCGCACCGGCAAGGGCTCCCTGCGGCTCCGGGGGAAATACCGCTACCTCAAGAGCGAAAACCTCATCGAAATTTACGAGATCCCCTACACCACCACCACCGAGGCGGTCATCGACAAGGTGGCCGAGCTCATCAAGGCCGGGAAGCTCCGGGAGGTCAGCGACATGCGGGACGAGACCGACCTCAACGGCCTCAAGCTTGCCGTGGACCTCAAGCGCGGCGTGGACCCGGACAAACTCATGGCGAAGCTCTTTCGCTCCACCACCCTCCAGGACTCCGTCTCCTGCAACTTCAACGTCCTGGTGGGCGGGATGCCCCGGGTGATGGGCGTGCGGGAACTTCTGGAGGAGTGGTGCGCCTGGCGTACGGAATGTGTCCGCCGCCGGGTGTTCTTCTCCCTGGGGAAGAAAAAGGAGAAGCTCCACCTGCTCCAGGGCCTCGAGCGCATCCTGCTGGACATCGACAAGGCCATCGCCATCATCCGGGAGACCGAGAGCGAGGCCGACGTGGTCCCCAACCTCATGATCGGCTTCGGCATCGACGCCGTCCAGGCCGAGTATGTGGCGGAGATCCGCCTGCGCAACATCAACAAGGAGTATATCCTCAAGCGCGTGGCGGAGCGGGATGCACTGGAGAAGGAGATTTCCGACCTGGAGGACCTCCTGAACAGCCCCGCCCGGGTGAAGAAGGTCATGATCGGGGAGCTGGAGGCGGTGAAAAAGAAGTACGCCCAGCCCCGCCGCACCGCCATCGTCTACGAGCACGAGATCGAATCCTACGACGAGAGCGAGGAGACGCCGGACTATCCGGTCACCGTCTTCCTCTCCCGCCACGGGTACTTCAAGAAGATCACCCCCCAGTCCCTGCGCATGGCGGACACCCAGAAGTACAAGGAGGACGACGGCCTCCGGGTCAGCATGGAGGCCGCCAACCGGGCGGAGGTCATGTTCTTCACCAACCGCCAGCAGGTCTACAAGTGCCGCCTGAGCGACTTCGAGGACACCAAGGCCAGCGTCCTGGGGGACTACCTCCCCAGCAAGCTGGGCATGGAGGACGGGGAGAGCGTAGTGGACATGGTCCTCCCCGGGGACTACAGCGGGGCCATGCTCTTCTTCTTTGAAAACGGCAAGGCCGCCCGGGTGGAGCTTTCCGCCTACGCCACCACCTCCAACCGCCGCCGCCTCACCGGGGCGTACAGCGGCAAGAGCCCTCTCGCGGCCCTCATCCACCTCAAGGAGGAGCGGGAGCTGGTCCTCTTCTCCACCGAGCCCCGGGCCCTCATCTTCCACACCGCCCTCCTGGCCCCCAAGTCCACCCGGACCACCCAGGGCGTCCAGGTCATGACCCTCAAGCCCAAATATCATCTGTCCGAGGTCAAGGCCCCGGAGGAGACCTCTATCACCAACCTCCCCCGGTACCGGTGCCGGGCCATCCCCGCCGCCGGGGCCCTCATCCGGGAGGAGGACGGGGACCAGATGCGGCTGCTGTGAGGGAGGCGAGGACTGCCGGGCGTGTGCGGTGCCTGCCAAATAGCGCACCGGGCCGGTCCCCTCTTTGGTCAAAATCACCAGAACCGCCCTCTGAAACTGTGGGAATGTGCTGAAATTGTTTTCCGCCCCTTTCCGCCCTTGACATTTCATCTAAAATATTTTATCCTGAATATGGCTTTCGGGCATTCTGCCCGGGCTTTCAAAATCACGAGCTGCCCGGCCACTCCACAAACTGGTCCGGCAGACTGACAAGAAAGGATGTATTCCGCGTAGGCGTGCGGTGTGGCAGTGTGGAGACCTGTCACAAAGGACCGGCGGCATCGCTCCGCCCGTCCGAGGTGAGAAGCGCGGAGGCGTTCTCACTAACGCCTGAGACATGGCAACTGTAACCCTGAAGAACGTCATGAAGATCTATCCCCACAGCGGCGACCAGAAGAAAAAGAAGGCCAAGAAGGGCGAGACCCCCGCTGAGGAGAAGAAGGTCAACCTGCAGGTCACCGAGCGCGGCGTCGTCGCCGTGCAGCAGTTCAACCTGGACATCGCGGACCAGGAGTTCATCGTCCTGGTCGGCCCCTCCGGCTGCGGCAAGTCCACCACATTGCGCATGGTGGCCGGCCTGGAGGAGATCAGCGAGGGCCAGCTGCTCATCGACGGCAAGGTCGTCAACGATGTGGCCCCCAAGGACCGCGACATCGCCATGGTGTTCCAGAGCTACGCCCTGTACCCCCACATGACCGTCTATGAGAATATTGCCTTCTCCCTGAAGCTCAAGAAGGTCCCCCCGGCGGAGATCGACCGCAAGGTCAAGGAGGCCGCCGAGATCCTGGGCATCACCCAGTACCTGGACCGCAAGCCGAAGGCCCTCTCCGGCGGCCAGCGCCAGCGCGTCGCCATCGGCCGCGCCATCGTGCGTGAGCCCAAGGTGCTGCTGATGGACGAGCCTCTGTCCAATCTGGACGCCAAGCTCCGTAACCAGATGCGCGCTGAGATCATCAAACTCCGTCAGCGTATTCACACCACCTTTATCTACGTCACCCACGACCAGACCGAGGCCATGACCCTGGGCGACCGCATCGTCATTATGAAGGACGGCTTCATCCAGCAGATCGGCACCCCCCAGCAGGTCTTTGACCATCCGGCCAACCTCTTCGTCGCCGGATTCATCGGGATGCCCCAGATGAACTTCTTCGACGCCAAGCTGGAGAAGGACGGCAAGGGCTACTATGTCACCGCCTGCGGCACCCGCGTGGATCTGCCCAGCGACATGCAGAGCACCCTGAGCGCAAAGAACGCCGCGCCCCAGGACGTCACCTTGGGCATCCGTCCCGACCACCTGGAGCTGTGCAAGGCCGGCGACGCCAACGCCCTGCCCGCCACCGTGGATGTCACCGAGCTCATGGGCAGCACCATCCACATGCACGTGAACATCTCCGGCAAGGACGCCATCGTCATCCAGCCCACCATCGACCTGTCCAACGAGCAGCAGACCTCCCTGAACTACGGCGCGAAGATCCACGTCAACTTCCCCAGCAGCGTGGTACATCTCTTCAGCAAGGCCGACGAGAAGAGCCTGCTGTGATTCCTTGGCTTCGCTCGGTCAAACTACCTTTATGAAAAGAGGGACCTCCGCCGGCGGCGGGGGTCCCTTGTTGTAAGGAGGCACCGTACCATATCCTGGCGGACGAGACGGTCAATACCTTCCTGCCCTAGGTTCCCCTCAAGAGCCTGAACGGTGGAGAGCATGTATACAATGGGTATTGGAATCAGCATTCTATACATTTTATGGAGGCCAGAGTGGGTTCCCCGTGGGAAGGAGCGGACTTGCAGGCGCTGTGGCGGAGGGATACATGACAGAAAGCGGCGCATGGAGGGGACTCCATGCGCCGCTTTCGGGTCAATTTTCCATATGCTTGCCTAAAAAGGCGGCGATAGTCTGGGCCAGCTTGTACTCTGTCTCCCCGGTGACCTGGACCTCCCCGTCCTCCACGAAGAGGACCAGCCCCAGCACATCCCCCTCGGAAATGATGGGCGCGGCCACAGCGGCGGCGTACTTGTCCCCGGCCTCCGTGACGAAGACCCGGCGCTCCTCCCCAGTGTGCTGGTAGATCTTGCGGTCCTCCATGATCTGCTCCAGCTGGGGGCTGATGCGCTTGCCCAGCAGGTCCCGCTTCCCGCCGCCCGCCACGGCGATGATGGCATCCCGGTCCGTCACAGCGGTGATGGCCCCGCAGCTCTTGGACAGGGTCTCACAGAATTGGGCCGCAAAGTCGTCCAGCCCCCCCATCAGGGAATACTTCTTGAAGATCACCTCGCCGTCCCGGCTGGTGTAGATCTCCAGCGGGTCGCCCTCGCTGACAACATTGGAATAGAAGATTTTATCCGGGTGCTGGCTGGCGCTCTGGACGAGTTCTACGTCCTGGGGTAGTTCGCCGGAGCGGAGGATGCTGTCGATGTCCGCCTTGAGCTGGATTTCCAGGTGGTCCTCGTAGACCTTAATCTTCTGGATGATGAGCTGGAGGTCGTTCCGGTCCAGCTTGGGCTTGGCGAGGATGCCGTCGAAGACCTCCAGGGCGGTCTTGGCGGTGCGGTTGACCTGGATGATGGTGTTGCGCTTGTTTTCCGTCAGGGTGAGCTGGTTCTGGATGCCCTCCATCCGGCGGAGCAGGTCGCCCTCCAGCTCGTCGTAGGTCTCCTCCAGGGCCTCCTCCTGGTCCGGATGCTTCATGATGTCCCGGATGCGCTGGCGCTTGGTGGCTTTCAGCTCCTCCTGGAGGTCCGTCAGGACCGCCTCCAGGTTTGCCGCCGACTGTTCCGTCTCCGCTACGTCTTCCGCCTCCCGGGTGAGGTCCGCGTTGAGGCGGTCCAGCATGGCGGCGGAGTTGTCTTTGACCTTCTGGACGTAGATTTTCAGCAGCTCGTCCAGCTTGTCCACCCGGATGTGGTGGCTGGTACAGCCCTTGAGCCCCCGGCGGTGATAGGTCCCGCACCGGTAGGCGTCCTTGATGTCCCGGCGGCTCATGGCGAACAGAGGGGAGCCGCAGTCGCCGCACTCCAGGAAGCCGGAGTAGGTGTTGTCGTACTTTTTCTGTCCCCGGTAGTGGGCGGTGGAGCGGGATTCCCGCAGGGCGCGGGCCGTGGCAAAGGTGCGGTAGTCGATGATCTCCTGGTGGTGGCGCTCGATGACGATGTGGTCCAGCTCGTCCCGGCGGACGTCCCTGCCGTTGATCTTCTTGCGGGTGTATTTGCCCTGCCGGAGGGTTCCAATGTAAAAATCGTTGTCCAGGATGCCCTGGACCGTCACGATGGCCCAGGCGGGCTTGACGGCGCGGCGGTACTCCTCCCCGGCGGCAAGCTTGCGCTCCTGCTCCGCCATGCGGGGGGTGGGGATGCCCTCGTCCGTGAGCTGGTTGGCGATCTTTTTGTAGCCCCAGCCGTCGATATAGTGCTGGAAGATTCTCCGGACGATCTCCGCCTCGGTGGGGACCACCTCGAACTGCTGGTGCTTATCCACGATGTAGCCGTAGGGGGCGGCGCAGATCCACTTGCCGTCCTGCTGGCGGCGCTTGATGACGGATTTGACCTTCTTGCTGGTGTCGGTGACGGGCATCTCGTTGATGAGGAACTGGAACTGAATTTTGAGCCAGTCGTCGTCGTTGGGGAAGTCGATGTTGTCCCCGATGGAGATGATGCGCACCCCCGCGTCCCGGAGGTCCTCCAGCTCCACCAGGCCCCGGGAGTTGCGCCGGGAGAAGCGGGAGAAGTCCTTGACGATGAGGATGTCCTTCGCATGGCCCATCAGCTCCCGGCGCATGGCCTGGTAGCCCTCCCGCTGCTCGAAGGTGTAGCCGGAGCGGTCCCGGTCCTCGTAGAAAGTCAGGGTGCTGTCCGGGAAACGGCGCTTGACGAAGTCCGAGAGGATGGCCTTCTGGTTTTCAATGGAGGTGTTGTCCCGGTCCAGCTCTTCGTCCACGGAGATGCGGCAGTAACCGGCGATGTTAAATTTTTCAATCATCTGCTTCACCCCTTAGATATTTCGCTGTCTGACGGTCAAATTCTGAGATGTAGTCCTTATCTTGCTTTTTGCGGAAATCCGCGTAAATATCGCTGACTTTTTTCACAGCCTCGTCGCGGGAGATGCGGCCCTTATCCCCCAGTACTTTGCGGCGGTTGTTTGTTAGGAACCGATCGGTCTCGGCTAACCAGTCCTTCATGCTCATGAGCTGTTCGTCCTCCGCCATCAGCTCGGCGTAGTCGATGAACATGGTGACCAGCCGGTTCAGGCGGGACAGCTCCTTTTCATTCAGGTAGTTTTTGGCGATCAGCACGTCACTTTTAAGGATTTTCCCATCCGGTGCGCCCTTCCAGGCCGTCAGGCCCATGGTAGGATTGTAAAAATCTATCGTGCGCCTGACACTGCGCCCGCCTTCATCTTGAACTGTTTCCATTTTGGAAATAGTTGCGCCTCGGTCAAGCTCTTCCTCTTCATAGATATTTTGCAGATGCTTACTGATTGCCGGTGTTTTGACATCGAATAACTCTGCCATTGCCTTTTGTGTCAGCCAGAACGTCTCGTCTTGGAATACCACGCTGACAAATTCCTTCTCGCCGCCGTTGTTGTAGAGCAGGATTATTCCTGTCTTACCCGGTTCCTGATCCATCGCTTCCTCTAATCAAGACTATAAGCTCAATTCTTACACAGATAATATTGTATCATAGACAGTGAAAGAAAGCAACCGGAAAATCCATCGGATTGGAAAAGAGGGGCCCGCAGACCTTCCTGCGGGCTCCTCGTCTTGTCATTCAGCGAACACCTTGCACAATTCCACAAAGCATCCTTCCAGCGCATGGACCTTGGCAATGTCGTTTTTCTCGTAAAACCCTTGAATAATAAACCGGCCGTCCTCCAGCAGGAACACTTCCACCGTCTGCGCCTCCGGGCTGACGATCCAGTACTCCCGCACCCCTGCCCGCTGGTACAGGTCCAGCTTCACCAACCTGTCGTGCCGCCGGTTGGAGGGGGAGAGGATCTCGATCACCATATCCGGCGCGCCTTTACAGCCGTGGGCGTCCAGCTTGTTCCGGTCGCAGATGACGGAGATATCCGGCTCTACGACGGTCCGGACATTGGAGGGGGTATCGCCCTCCCGCTCAAACAGCCGCACGGCGAAGGGCGCGGGAATGGCAAGGCATTTTTTGCCCTCCAGGAAATTGGCAAGCTGACGGAACAGCTCGCCGCTGATGAGCTGGTGGCTCGTGGACGGCGGGGCCATCATGACCGCCTCACCGTCGATCAGCTCGATGCGCTCGTCCTCATCCCAAGTCAGATAGTCCGCATAGGTGAAAATAGTTTCTTTTTTTTCAGCAGGCAGTGCCATAGATATACCCCCTTGTCTTGATGCTTTCATTATACCGATTTCCAGCGAAAAAGGCAAGAAAAATATGAGGACCACTTCAAAAGCGCCTTGTTACATGGCCATTGCAGGGCCTTGTTCCTTTTCCTGCTCCACCTCCAGCTGGGCGATCCGTTTGCGGTTATAGCAGATCAGGCCGCTGGTAATCTCTTCCAGAGCCTGCTCTCCGGACAGGAACGTGGCGACCGTATAACCGGTCTCATGGAAACTCTGATACACCAGCTTGAGTTTCCTTTGCATCTGCGCGTCCTGTTTCTCTTCCCTGGTGAGCCAAATTTCTACAATTTTACTGTCGTTTCTGACGTTGAGCTCCAATCATCGATCACTTCCTCTGCCAATAGTTTCCTCTAAAGAGCCCGGCTTTATTCACATCCTGAGGTTGGGCCCCTGGTATTCCTCGTGGTCATCCCCGGCGTGGCCCTGAGCGATCTTCTTCTCCCGCTCCTTTTGGCGGGCCTTACGGTCCGTATGGGCCGGAGCGATGGAGACCGGGGCTACATCCCCAAGGCCCTCAAGATGGTGGCCGAGCCGTACCACAGCGCGGCCAAGCCCACCAGAACCGCCGGGATCGCCAGCCAAGTCCAGCTGGGGCGCGGCAGATGGATACGCGGGAGTGAGAAGCGCCGCTCTCTCTTTTTCCCAGCCTGTTGGAGGCTCTTCTGAATCAATTCCCCTGTGTCGGAGACCTCCTTTGCCAACGCGGTCATCTGCGCCTGGAGGGGGTGCGTCCTCTGGACCTTGAGGAGGTCGTACTGCGCCGCTGTCAGGCTGTACAGCGCGCTGAGCACCTCCAGCAGATCGTACCATTCGTCTGCGGTCGGGTGCTGCTCCGGCGGAGGTGCGGACGGCGGCAGGTTCCGCTGGCGCAGGTCCTCCAGCGATAAGCTCTGCTCTGATCCTGAATTCATGTTCCATGTTCTCCTTCAAATATTTTTCGTCGTGCAGGCGGTCATCCCGGCACTTTTTCCCATCGGGGGTGGCGTAGGTGATGTTCTTCCGGGCCTCCTGCCACCGGACGCTGTACCCCTCGCTCTGCATGAGCAGAATGAACTCGTTCCGGTCTCGGGCGTACCGCATACACTCGTCAATGAGATTCATCAGGCGGAATTTCCAGCTCTCGCCTTTGGCGGCGATGTGGTACTCGGCGTTGGAGAGGGACGCCACCTTTTTCTTCTCCTTCGGCTGGAATACCGGCAGGCCGAACTCCTGGCAGATCGTGTCGTTGCGCACTCGGAGTTCGGCCAGCTCCGGTTCGCTGATGTGGAGCTTCCTGCCGTCGTCCAGGCTGACACTGTTAATGATAAAGTGGGAGTGGATATGTGCCCGGTCCGTGTGGGTGCAGACCAGGACCTCCCGGCCTTGGAAATATTCTGCAAGTTTTAGTGCGGCGGCGTGGGCGGCGGGAGGATCGACCGCCTCTCCCGCCGGGAAAGACTGGACCATGTGGTAAAACATCCTGCCGTCCTCTTTGTGGTACAGGAGCTTGGTGCGGAGGAAATCGTCATAGACGCTCTCCGGACGGCAGTTATAGCCGCTGACCAACTGCTGGTCCTCCCACCGGGTCTTCTGCTCCTGCTTGACGTACCGCATGACCGCGCCCATGCCGCCGCGGCTCTGCCCCCGGGGGTAGTTGGTGAAACTGATGATGGCTATCTGCCCCGCCTCCCCTGCTCCTGGATGCTTCGGAGAGCGGCGCTGATGTCTGCCAGCTCCTGCGCGGTGCGCTCCAGGTCCACGGCGCTGATGCGCCCCATGTTGGCCAGGATGGTCAGGCGGTTCAGGTTGTTGCCGATAGCCCTCTGCTGTTGCAGGACCTCTTTCAAGCCGTCTATCACTACGATCTGCCGGCCCAGACAGCAGCGGGTGACATACTCGCTCTGGGACAGACGGGCCTGCTTTGCTTTTTGCCGGATGACTGCCAGGTCTTCAGAGGCGATCCGGATGCTGAATGTGGTGTCTTTTTTCATCTCTCTCCTTTAAAAGTGGGTGCGGGCTTCTGCCCGCAAAATGCGGTTGGCAGGGCTGGGGCTTCGCCCCATGTCCAGACAAACGCGATGCTGGCCCCACCCGAAGGTGGGTCTTCTCACGTCTACGGTACCCTGTCCGGTTTCCGGTGGCATGGTGTGTTTTCGTGCAGGCCCACAAGCGCCGAATGTGCCGGTTTTTCCAGGTGTGGGGCTTGTCCCCTGGACCGGCGGTTGAACCCGCACAAACGGCCTCACGGGGCCGGACAGGAGGCTTTGTGACAGTTGTGACGGCTGTGACAGGAATTTCAGTCCCAGTTTTTCCCGTCATTCCCGTCACTGGTGTCACAGGAGGAGCAGGCGATATGCAGTTGTCTGGATTCTCTGGTGCGGCTGCTGGAGACATGGATGCCGGATTTCTCCAGGTCTCCCGCATACCTGGCAAGCCTCCTGGGCAGCACGCTGGGGGAAATCATATCCCCCGTTCTCTGTTTCAGCAATGTACTCAACTCCGTAGCGGTCCCGTTAAAAGAGTGCAGTTCATGGAGAAAGCCAGAGAGAAAAATAAGCTCCGGATCTGTGGAAATATTTTCTCCCTCCAGCGGTCCGGTCAGCTCCCAGGTGTGCGTCTCCTGCCGGAAGCACAGTTCCAGTGTGCGGGACTCGATGTCCCGGCCCGTGCAGTGCAGTTCCGCGCTGGGACTGCCCCGGTCCTTCCGCTTCAGGACGAAGTTGGAATCTGTCACGCCGCTCAGGGCGGTCGTCCCGGAGATCATATTCATCGGATCGTTGTCGTTCATCTTCCGCAGGTGGTGGATCAGAAGGACCGCGATGTGGTGCCGGTCTGCCAGTTCCTTCAACAGGGAGAGCTCCCGGTAGTCGCCTGCATAGGAGTTGGCCTCCGGAAGGATATCGCGGATCTTCTGCAATGTGTCGATGACAACGAGGATGGTGTCCGGGTGTTCTTCGAGGAAGTGTTCGATCTGCTCCTCCAGTCCGCCGCCGATCCTGCCGGACAGATTGGCAAAATGCAGGGCGCCCGGCGCGTCGTCCGTGATCTGGAACAGGCGATTTTGAATGCGGGCATAGCTGTCCTCCAGGCAGAGGTACAGGACCGTTCCCTGCGCTGTTGGCAGCTCCCACATGGGTTCTCCCTTCGATACGCAAAGGCAGATCCAGAGCGCCAGCCAGGATTTGCCGGTCTTGGGTGCGCCCGCCAGAAGATGCAGCCCCTCCGGCAGAAGGCTGTTCACAATGAACCTTGTGGCGGGCAGTGGTGTGGATAGCAGGGTGTCCGCGTCGATGGTATTCAGTTTTTGCATCTTTCACCTCCGGAAAAATATTCGATTGACTTTGTTGTCTGTTTCTGATAGACTAGCATCAAACTGCTTTAACAAACAGTCTAATTGTAAACTGAGTGTAACATGATTGTGCACCATTGTCAAGTCTAAATTTATTAAAAAATAAAGGTTGGTCTATTACAGGAGGAGTAAACTATGCCAGACTATATTTTCAAGACCTACATCCTTGGCGGGAGAGAGTATTTTGTATATGGGGAGCGATACGCACCTTTCGAGCAAACAAATGTGGTCAAAGAAAAAGACTTCCCATTTCTGGAAAGTCTTTTAGAGTTGCTGTACCTTGATATCTGGAAGTATGAACCCTTGTTCAAAGATATGGAGCGGGTAATCCGGGAAATTTATCGGGAGGATGATTACAGCTATCAGGCCCGGCTGAGCGGCTTGCTGGATGAACTTGCCCAGGTCCACATCTTTTTTCAACAGACACGCTTGGATTGGAAATATCGGCTGAGCTTGGTCGGTACGCCTAAGGCGGGTGACTTGTTTGACCTGCTCCCTATCAAGAAGCTCACGCATATCCCATCAACAGTTCATGAGATGCAGCGGCAGATCAAAGGTATTTTTGAGCGGGTTCTGGATATTGATACCGGTACTGATCCTGTCCAGAAGCGGATGACGCGATTTCTCCGCAATGAGGATTACGCCAGGCGCACCTTTGAATTTGCCGCTTCTCTTCCTCTGCACTTTGAGGCTACAGGCCATGATACCTTCGGAGAGGTATTGTATCCCAGAGATGTTTATGACTTGATCGAGTACTCCCTGAGAGAAGCTATCAAGCGGGAACAGCGGATGCGGGTCTGTAAGAACTGCGGCCGCTATTTTGCCATCGCCCGGCGGAGCACTGCCGAGTATTGCGAGAGGCCCATTGACGCCAAAGGACGGACGTGCAAAGATGTTGGTTCGATCGTCCAGTGGACGAAGAATCGGGCAGATGATGATATCTTCAAGGCTTACCGCAGAGAGTACAAGCGGCGCTTTGCCTGGATCAAGGCGGGCAGGGTCACTGCGGAGGAGTTCTATGCCTGGAGCGAGAAAGCGCGGGAGAAAAAGGCGGAGTGCGACAGCGGGAAAATCTCCTTGGGGGAGTTTGAGGGGTGGTTGAGGGAGTCCTGAGAGCTTTAAAATGCATATGTTGGCTGAGATTTACCATCTGTTTGGATAAAATATCCTGTTTTGCAATGCCCAAGCTAAATTTTGTCGGAAATAATCGCTGTGCCCTATCCTTTGTCAGAAGCAGGCATCATTCCGCACTGCCCGTTATCGTAAAATGTCCTTCCCCAGCCGCTGATAATACCTCTCCAGCTTCTCCTCACAGATCTGCTGAATCTCCGCCTTTTCATCCTCCCCCAGCCGCTTCCACACCGCCTCATCCACCTGGATGATCCCCAGGGTCCTGGTGTGCCGGAGCATCTGCATATCCTCGAATCGCTTGAAGGGGTTGGTCAGGATGTTCCGCTGGGCCTCGCTGCTGGTGTAGTTCCCCTTGGCAAAGATGCTGTTTGCTTTCTCCACCACCAGTCCTGCGGTCCGCCGGGCCTCGTAGTAGGTACGGAAATAGTCCGCAATGTCCTCCAGCCTGACGCGCCCCTTTTCGTCGGCGTACCGCAGAACCGCCTTGAGCAGGACCGGCTTGTAGGAGTAGCTCATATCCATTTTCCGGACCATATCCAGGAACAGGTCCTTGCGGTTGGAGTCGTCTATCAGCGTCCAGCCGTACTGCCGGGCATATCGCTCCAGCGATTCCTCCTTAAAGTATTTGAAGGTCCGGTGCTCACTCATGGGCACAGTCAGGTCGGGGACCAGCTTTCCCTCCCGGACGTACCGCTCGATGGTCTCTGCCTGCACATTGACCCGGCGGACAAACTCCATCTGGGAGACCATCCCTTCCGCCTCGTCCTGCCAGTTGAAGACATCCACCAGCTCATAGTCCGTGGCGTCCACCGGCCAGTCCAGGAGGGCTGCTGGCTTCTCCCAGCGGGCATACAGCTCCGCCTCGGCGGCGCGCCGGTCCTGGGGGGACAGGACCAGCTCCCCGGGGCGGTAATTCCTCAGCTTGAACAGCCGGTGGAGGGACATGGGCATATTGTACTGGCTTGCGTTGTCCACAAAGTCGAAGACCATCAGGCTCTCCTTGCCCTCGTACAGCCGCATCCCCCGGCCGAGCTGCTGGGTGTAGAGCACCCGGGACATGGTGGGCCGGGCCATGAACAACACCTCGATCTCCGGACAGTCCCAGCCCTCATTCAACAAATCGCAGGCGCAGAGGACCTGGAGCTCCCTGGAAACAAATTTCTCCTGAAACCTTTCACGCTCAGCACGCTTCATATCCCCCGCCACCGCGGCAGCGGGCACTCCGGCCTCCTGAAAAAGGGCCGCAATCTCCTTCGCGTGCCAGACAGAGGCGCAGAACACCACAGTCCGCCGTCCCCGGGCATACCGGAGCCATGTGTCCACGATCAGGCGGTTGCGCTCGGGCACATAGATTTTTGTCTCCAGGTCCCGGATGTTGTAGCGGACGCTGTTGAACCGCACCTTGGTCAAGTCGATGTTCGTCCGGATGCGGATGCACCGCACCGGCGTCAGCTCCCCCAGCTCTACGGCGGTCTGGATGTCCAGCTTGTGGGCGGTATTTCTGAAGATTTCCAAGATGCTCCTGCCGTCCGAGCGCTCCGGCGTAGCGGTCAGCCCCAGCGTAAACCGGGGCCTGAAGAAAGCCAATACCTTCTGATAGGTATCCGCCGCCGCGTGATGGGCCTCGTCTATGATAAGGTAATCAAACGCGTCATCCTTGAAAGCCTCCAGATGCAGCGCCACGCTCTGCACACTGCCGCAGACCACATGGGCCTCCGGCTCCTTCACGCCCTCCATGAAGCGCCCCGCCGCCGCCTCCGGCCACAGCGCCCGGAAGGTCTCCGCCGCCTGGTCTACCAGCTCCTGGGTGTGGGCCAAAAAGAGGGTCCTGCCTCCGCAGCGCTTTGCGTCCAGGACCGCTGTTACTGTTTTGCCTGTGCCCGTGGCGTGGCAGAGCAGGGCGATGGTTTCCCGGCGCTCCCGCATGGCCCGCAAAGCCTCCAACGCCTCCCGCTGGTGCTTTTTCAGCTCCAGGGAGCCGCCGTCCAGTGCTCTGCCCCGCTGGGGCGGCAGATAGTCCTCGATCTCCCGCAGCCGGGGCCGGTTCCCCAGAAAGACCCGGAGCTCGTCCTTCACCAGCTCCGGCTGGAGCTGCATCTGCCGCACCGCCCACCGGTACACATCCCAGCCCAGATAGACCATGCTGTTCTGCTTGAGCAGGTCGTCATAGAACTTGCCGGACGCAACAAGGCCCTTGTGGTGGGACGCCTCGTCATCGATCTCTATGGCCACCCGGCGGCCATTGCTCTCCAGAGCAAAGTCCGCATAGCGGCTGTTCTGGTAAATGTCGTAGAAATGGTATTGGGAGTAGAGATACCCGGCCTTTTCCGCGCCGAACGCCTCGCTGAACAGTTGGATGAACAGGTCCTCCGCAATACTGCCGGAGGCAGAGTGCCGGACAGCCATGGCCGTTCCCTCATTTCTCTCTGACTTCCTTTAACAGGAGCTTCTTCTCAAATCCGCCTCTCTGGGCGGCCTTTTCCCGCCGCGCCTGCTCCAGCTCCCCCCAGGTCCAGCCCCGGGCCCGGACCACCGCCCGCAGGACCTCCAGCAGGTCAGCCAGCTCCTCAAGGGACTTGCTCTCCTGATACTCCTCCAGCTCCTCGGTCAGCTTGGCGTCCAGCATCTGGAGACAGCGGCTGTCGGAGAGGACCTCCACCGTGCAGGTCTTCCCGTCTGATGCAATGATCTCCGGGATGCGGTCGCGGACCAGCTTGTTGTATGTCTTTGTCATGACACAGCGGGCTCCTTATCCATATGATCTATGTCGAATTATAGACTGAATGACAGCCCCTGTCAACCTGCCGTTCCCTCACGCAGGGCTCGTTTGATCTCCGAAATGACACGCAGCAGGAACTGCCTCTCATACGCGCTGCAATCAGCGACGACAGGGGCGAAAGCGTGGTGAAAGGCTGCGGGGGGATACTCCAGGCTGTCCGCCAGGAGCTCGTCCGTGGAAACCTGGAGCGCATTTGCCAGACTGACCAGAGTCTCCATGCTCATGATCTTTTTTCCCCGCTCGATATGGCTGATGTAGGCCGGACAGCATCCCACCAGCTCAGACAACTCCGCCTGTGAGAGCCCGTTTCTCCGCCTGAACCCCCTGATCTTTGCTCCAACTGCCGCATAATTGATACCCATACAAAAACCTCCTGAAAAATTTGCAAAGCATTGTATCGGTACCGGCCATTCAGCGGCGACAAGTCGAAAAAAGCGGGAAATATGGACCACAGGTCAGGATCATGACCTGTGGTTCATCGCTTTCCCCTGTAACCGGAGGTATAATAGCGCTATTCTTTTACAGGAGGATATGTATGGAATCTACGGATATTTTTGACAGGATGAACGGCCTGGCTCAGCAGCCGTCCATGCTGCCCGCGCCTACAGGTCAATCCACTTTGCAGGAGCGGATAACCGCCCACAGGGCGTGGCTCCAGAGCATTCCCCGCGAGCGCCCCGACCCCGCAAGACGGTATCGGATCGGCGTCTATATCCGCTACTTCAACCAGACGCGCCACAGCGGCTATCTCGCCTACCACAAAAAGCAGTTCGAGGATACTGTCGCCCTCTGTCCCAACTGGGAGCTGGTGGACTTTTATGTCGATGAGGGCGCTGCGGCGCCCAGCATGGCGTCCGCGCCCGCCTGGTGCCGCCTGCTGGAGGACTGTTCTGCCGGGAAGGTGGACCTGATCCTCACGCAGAAGATCTCCAATGTCTCCAGGAGGCCCCTTGAGATGACCTTCTGCGCGAAGCTTCTCGCCCGGCAGGAGCATCCAGTGGGGATCTATTTCATCTCCGAGGACATTTTCACCCTGGCGTCCTACTACACGGCGGACCCGGCGGATGGTCTGTTCCAGCCGCCGCCCGACCGGCAGGTTCTGCCGGAGGAGCGGCAGTGACGGGCGGAAAGCGGCGCGAAGAGGAAGAGCGGGCCAAGCTCCGCGTCCGCAGACACCTCCACGTTACGGTGGACGAGGCCAACTATACGTACTTCCCGGAAAAAAAGCCCGTCGATTTTCACAGCAGCGACCTCCACCAGCGCGTGGCCGTCTACGCCCGTGTTTCAACCGGAAGTATCGGTCAGGTCAGCTCCTTTGAGCTGCAAAAGGAGTACTACAAAAAATTTGTCACCTGCCGCCCCAACTGGGAGCTGGTCCAGATCTACGCTGACTCCGGCGTTTCCGGCACCTCGCTCAGGCATAGGGACGCCTTCAACCGGATGATAGCTGACTGTAAGGCGGGAAAAATCGACCTCATTATCACGAAAAATGTCTCCCGCTTTGCCCGGAACCTGATCTTATGTATCCAGATTGTTCAGGACCTGGCCGGGCTGGACCCGCCGGTGTGCGTGTTCTTTGAATCGGAGCAGATTTTCTCCCTGGATGAGACCTCGAACGAGGCACTCACATTCCTTGCGCATATGGCGGAGAAGGAGTCCCATATCCGCAGCCGCAGCATGGAGGCGTCCCTGCGGATGCGCCTGGACCACGGCATCCCGCTGACGCCGAAGCTGCTGGGCTACACCCACGACAGCGAAGGGAACCTGACCGTCAACCCCAAAGAGGCTCCCACCGTAAAACTGGCGTTTTATATGTGCCTCTACGGCTATTCCACGCAGGAAATTGCGGACACTTTCAATTCCTTGGGGCGCAAGTCCTACCTCGGGAACGTCAAGTGGACCGCCAGCGGCGTCGTCGGCATTCTGCGCAACGAGCGTCACTGCGGCGATGTGCTCACCAGAAAGACCTACACCCCCAACTACCGCGACCATCTCGCAAAAAAGAACCGGGGTCAGAGGCCCCGGAGCTGGTATAAAAATCATCACGAGGCCATCGTTTCCCGGGATGACTATGCCGCCGTCCAGAAGATACTGGACAACGCGCGATACGGGGCCCGGCAGGTCCTCCCCGTGCTCCGCGTCATCAAGGAGGGCTCTCTGCGCGGCTTTGCCGTCATCCACCCGCGTTGGGCGGGGTTTGGCCCGGGAGATTACCTGTCCGCCTCCCAAGCCGCGCCCTGGAACGAAACGCCTGCGTCACAGATCGAGGCGAATGCCGGGGACTTCGACCTGCGGGGATTTGAAGTCACCAGAGGGGAATTCCTGCGGCCCGCCCATCTGCCGGCCGTGCGCTTTGGAGGCCGGCAGGTCCATTTTAACGCGGCATGTGTCCGCGCTCTGGGCGGGCAGGAGTATGCGGCCCTGCTGATCGACCCGGTCCGCAAACGCTTTGCCGTGCGGCCCGCGGGTGAAAAGGACCGCTGTGCGGTGCGGGTCTCGACGGTCCAGCGGGAGGTCCGCCGTCCAAGGACAGTCGCCGCAACAGCGTTTCTAAGCACGGTCTTCCAGCTTTTCGGATGGAACAGCGCCTATCAGTACCGCATTTCCGGTTCTCTCTGGAAAAACGGGCACGAAACTGTATGTGTTTTCCGCGCGGAAGACGCGGAGGTCCGCCTCCCTGTGCAGATGTTGTCCGGCGGGTCCCAGCCGCTCTTTTCCGCCGGGCGCTATGTCCGGGCAGTCCCGGAATCCTGGACAGCCGCCTTTGGCAGACCGTTTTACGCGCACCAGTCAGAAAGCCTGCGCTGTCCGGAGGGGCTGGCCTGCGGGGGAGAGCCTGTTGAAACCGGAGAAAAACTCCAGGTGACCGGCAGAGAGGAGTTGCGGCGGTACATCCGGCAGGAATTGCGGGAGCTTCAGCCAAAGGAGGCGGCGGATGGATGAGCGACAGATCACACAGTGGACATCTGACAGCAGTGCGCCCAACAGCTTTCAGGTGGTCCGGCAGGAGTTCTTCTCCCACACCAGAGAGCCCATGCTGACCTTCAGCCGCTGTCGCATCCATGTCAACGAGGTCTGTCTTACAAAGTTTGAGGGTGCGATGGGCGTGCAGGTGCTCATCGACCAGGAGGCGCGGGTCCTTGCCCTGCGCCCCGGTCAGGAGGGGATGCGGGATGTCTGGCCGTGGTGCGGCGTCTCCGGCGGAAAACGTCGGCCCCGGCAGACGGCTTGCAGGCTCTTCTTTGCGAAGGTGGCAAGCATGATGGGCTGGAGCCCGGACTGCCGCTACAGGGTCCTGGGTAGGCTGGTCCGGGCTAACGGCGGGGCACTGCTCGTGTTTGACCTGACGGCGGCGGAGGCGTTTCCCCAGGGCGCAGGCCCCTCCGCGCCGGTCTTTCCGGAGAACTGGCGGGATTCCTTCGGTCTCCCGGAGCCGGAACACTGCCGCTTCCTGGGGGTGCGTACCTTTGACGGCCACGCCATTTTTACCGTTACGGAAAATGCGCAGGAGGGAGAAGATTCACATGGATAAACGAAGCTTACGGGAGCTCAAGATCGACAGGGAACTCCAGAGCCTGGTCGTCCCTCTCTCCAGAGCGCAGTATGCACAGCTGGAGGCCGACGTGCGCGCGGGCCGGTGCCGCGAGCCGCTCCTGACCTGGCGCGGCTGTATCCTCGAAGAGTATGAGCGATATGAGATATGCGCCCGGCACCACATCGAAATCCCCGTGGCGGAGACGGCTTTCAAGTGCCGGGAGGCCGTGACCGCATGGCTCTGCGCCGGACAGCTGGAACGAACCGACCTCACGGAACAGACCAGGCGATGTTTGATGGGAATATGGCTTGAGGCGGAGAAAGCCCTCAACAGGGAAAAATACGGCCACCCCAAATCAAAGGAGACCGAGCGCCGCATTGCGGCCCGCGCCGGCGTGGCTCCGGCGAGCGTCCAGAGGTACGGGAGGTACGCAAAAGCACTGCGTCAGATGGACGCGGTGCACCCCGGGCTGCTATCCCAAGTACTGTCCGGCAAATGCGCGCAGCCGATCCAAAAAGCCGTAGAGACGGCAAAAATGCACATAGAAAAACGATCCGCTTCTGTGAAGGATATGCCCGCCTACGACCCGGACGCAACACTCACAGGACTTGCTCTGACAGCCCCGTCGTGGGCAGGCTCCATCCGACGAGTCCGTGAACGGGCGGATATGCCCGCGGTGTCTCCCGCCGCAAAAGTCCGTCTCGCGGCAGCTCTGGAGGAACTGCAAAACGAGATCGCTTCTATACTTTCTGTAATTGAGGAGGATCCTGATGGACTTTCGTGACTTTGTTCCCAACGTCTGCTTTGAGCAGATCCCCATCAAGAACCTGGTCTCCAACCAGGACTATCAACGCAGTCTCTCGCCGGCACACGTCGCCAAGGCCGCCGCGGAGTTCGATATCTACCAGATCAATCCGGTCAAGGTCAGCCGGCGCGGCGGTGTGAATTACGTCTTCAACGGACAGCACACCATCGAGATCGTAGCGGCGGTCTCCGGCTCCCGGGACACCCCTGTCTGGTGCATGATCTACGACGACCTGAGCTACGAGCACGAGGCAGACATTTTTGCCAATCAGATGCGGTTTGTCAAAAAATTACAGCCCTTTGAGATCTTCAACGCCAATATCGAGGCCGAAAATCACACCCAGATGATGGTCCACAGCCTGCTCCGCTCCTATCAGCTGACGGTGGGCCCCAAGCGGCGTCCCGGCGTGATCTGCGCCATTTCAACGGTGGAAGCCATCTGCCAAAAATATGGGTACCCGGTGCTGGAGCGGGTCTTGCGGCTGATCGTCGGCACCTGGGAGGGGGACATCAACTCCTTTACCGCCAACATCTTCAACGCCGTCGCAAAGCTGGTGGTGGCCTATGGGGACGCCCTCAGCGAGGAGCTCTTTATAAACCGGGTGGGGAATCTGTCCATCAAACAGCTCACCCGGATGGCAAAGGACCGGCGTCCAGGCTCCATGGGCTATGCGGAGACGATGGTGATCGAGTACAACGGAAAAAAGAAGAACCAGACCGGACGCCTTCTCATTGGTGCGCTCTACGCGAGAGAAAATGCCCGGCTGGATCATCCGGAAGAGACATAAGTCCGTGCCATCATGCCTCTTGCTTTTCCCTGATCCTGCGCTCCACCCGCTCCATCTCGTCCCACAGCGCCGGGCGGCGGGGATATGCCTGATGGAGCTCAGCAATCAGCGTCTGCGCCGCTGCGATCCCGCCGAAGTCCACCAGTGAGCAGAGCAGTTCACAGAGATTATGATAATCCCTGCGGTTGTCGATCCGCTTTGCAGTCTGGCGGATCACAGCGGAACACATTTCACAAATTTCCTCGCCGTACTGGGAGGCCAGTATTCCGCCGTATTGGAACACCGTATCCTGGTAAACACGCACCTGCTCCATCAGCAGAGCCGTCTCGTTTTCCTGGGCCAAAATCTCCATATATTGGCGGGCAGGAAGCGCGGTCTTCAGCTCCGTGAGAAGTTGCGGGAAGGCTTCCTGCCACCTGCCGTCCTCGATCAACAGCGCTTTTGTAGTCTCATAAAACTTTCTGTATCCACACAGTGCCAGCTTACGGGCTTGTCCAATCTGTTGCTCCCGCTGTCCCCAGTCCCGATAGATTTCATAGAGGAGCTCCTGCCATTCATAGTTGTAAGACAGCGATTCCGGTGCTTTTTTCTCTATGCGCTCCCGGCACAGCCGTTCCGCCCCGGCATAATCCCCCGCCTCCATGTGCTCCTGCACCAGCATCCGCCGGAACTGGTCTACCTCCACATGGTCCTCTAAGTACGCACGGCCCGCCGCCTGCCCGTGAGCGGCACATACGATACGGTACCGGACAAGCTCCTCCTGCTCTGTATAAAAACGGCTGTCCGCGAAGCGCTCCCACCGGCGGTCGCTCAAGCGGTCCAGCGCACGGTAGAACGCGCTCTCATTCTGCGCGTCAGCCAGGACCGCGATCCGCTCCAGGAAGTCAAAACGCTGGTCCTCCCAGTCTTCAAAAGCCGCGTCCTGCGCAGTGTCGAGGAGTCTTCGCACCCACTCCCCGCGCTCCCCGCCGCTTCTGGCGAGGCTCTGGACGGCAAGTTCCACCGTCTCCAGCGCGGCATCCACTGTGCGCCACAGCAGATCAGGGCTCTCATCTGCATCCTCTCCTAGCAAATTCATTCCCGTTAGCAGAACAAACAGCGCGATCTCCAACGCTTGGTCACACTGCCCGCGTTCGACCCGTCGGTGGGCCTTGATCAAAGCGTCCTCCAGGTCCCCGCAGATTGTGTCACAGCTGTCCCAATCGATGTAGCCACGCTCTCTATTGGCGCGGACCGACGCCCGCACCAGCTGTTTGATTGACGCCAGCTCCTGCTCTCCGCTGTCTTCCAACGCGGACAGCACTTGGCTCTCAAAGCGCTTGTCTTTACGGCAGTGCTCCAGAATCAGCTCCGCAAGCTGTTCTTTTTCCGCACGCTCCACAAGGTCCCGGATGGAGATTTTCCTTGCATCTCCCTCCTGAGTCTCTTCTTTCGGCGGCTCCGCCTGGATGGCCAGCAGTGCCGCCGCCGTGTGCTTGCACACGGGGCCCCAGTCGTAGGGGCAGTCACACTCCCAGGCTTCCACCTCGCCATCCTCGTTGAAGTCGATCTCCACCAGGTAGGGCTCGTCCTCACTGCCGGATACCTCGGCTGTCACATGGCGGTCATCCCACTTGATGCTCTCCACGTTCCCACTGCGGAAGTAATCTTGTCCGCGGGATAAAATGACAGGATCAACGCCAGCTAAAAACTGCTGGATGCCATTGGATAGGGACATCTCTGTCCGCCTCCCTCCTATATATTCTCGAGTTTCTCAAATTCTTTCAAGTTCAGCTCCCGCTTCAGCTCCTCCTCCGTGGGCAGATAGGGCAGATACTTCGCGGCGTAGATTTGCCGGTTGTCCTCCGGCAGGGTCAGCTGTATCAGCGTATCGCTCTTCTGCGCGCACAGGAGCAGGCCCACAGGCGGATTGTCCCCCTCGTTCATCTGATAGCGGGTGTAGTAATTCACATACATCTGCATCTGCCCGATGTCCTGGTGGGTGAGGAGCCCCGTCTTCAGGTCGATCAACACAAAGCACTTCAAAATGTAGTTATAGAATACCAGATCAATATAAAAATGCTGTCCGTCCACATTGAAATGCTTCTGCCGCGCCACAAAGGAGAAGCCGCGCCCCAGCTCCAGCAGGAACTTCTGCAAATGGTCGATCAGCGCCTGCTCCAGGGTGGACTCATAGAAGTGCTCATTTGCCGGAAGATTCAAAAATTCCAACACATATGGATCTTTGATGATCTGCTCATACTCCGGCTTCGGCTCCGTAGTCTGGATCTCGGCCGCGACGCTCTCCTTGTCGCGGCTTGCAAGGATGCGCTGGTAGAACATGGTATTGATCTGCCGCTCCATCTGGCGGGAGCTCCACCCGGCCTTTGCGCACTCCTCCAGATAGAACGCTCTAGCCTTGGCGTCGTTTACCTTCATCAGGGAGCGGTAATGGGTCCAGCTCAATTCGGGACGCAGTGCGTCCTGAATTGGGAACGTGAGGTAGAATCGCCGCATATTGCGCAGATTGCTGATATCGAACCCTCTTCCAAATTCCTCCGTAAGCCGCTCTGAAATATATTTCAGCACCTGCTTGCCGTAAGCGGCCCGGTCGTTCTCTCCGCAGGATTCAAAGATCGACTTGCCGATCTTCCAATAGGCGGTCACCATGGCGGCGTTCACCGCCGTGTAGACCTGCCCCTGGGCCTCGATCACATAGCCCCGGATCGAGCGGTAGGCGTCCTCCGACTGCGGGACATCCGGAATACTTTCTTGTTTCATCAGCTTCTCCATAAACGTATCCTCTTTCATTTCAACGTGGTATCACTCAGCTTTTAGACTGTATTATACGCCATTCCCACAGAAATAGCAACAGAAAGCAGGCTCTAAAGAAAACGCCGGGTTTCTGTTTCAAAGTGAGGCACAGGGCAAAAAAGAGGGACACCCCGCGTCACACGGAGCGTCCCCTTATGTATCTTCCCAGCCCATCCGCCGCTCCAAGGCCAGCATCCCGCCGCAGAACCGCTCCCACGGCTCCAACGTTGTCGGTGACGGGTCGCCCTCCCGGATACGCATGGTGCGCCGGATCTCCTTGGGGATGACTACCCGCCCAAGGTCGTCGATGCGGCGCACGATCCCAGTTGCTTTCATTCACGATTCCTCCCATATCTCTCCCGCCGGAGCGGGACAAAGTTTTCATCCACTGCCTTGGAAAACATGGATAGTATCCGCAGATATTGGGAAGGTATACAGTTTTCGGGCTGGTTTTGTTTGCCTGCCGGACTGTATCATGAAACCTTTTATGTGCATCAAGTGCAAGTCGCACTCACCGGAGCGCCGTCAGGCGAACTTGCATTTGGTGCACAAAAAATTTTGCGTCAAATGCTATTGATTTTCTCAATGTCAAAGCGGGGTACCGTTAGCCGGATTGCTTGCATTAGGAAGCTTAGTTTTTCTTGCGGGGTGTAGGAAACGCTTGCTTCCTTCCCTATCCCCCTCACAAAAGTGGCCGCGCCGCTTTTGTGACACGCAGAGGAGCTCTCCGATCCCGGAGAGCTCCTCTCAATCTGCCAATCCTTCCAAAGGCTCCAAGCGCATCCCGGAGATAGGCCGGACCTCAAACGTCCCATGCGCCAAGTCGAAGCACACCAGCTTCCCGTCCGCGTCGATATAGACGTATTGGTACGAGATAGGCGCCCGGTTCTCGCCGCACAGCGTCTCCAGCAAGGGCTCCAGCTCATAGTCCTCCAGCGTGTGCCGGTCGGAGTAGAGATACAGGTCATAGCGGCCCAGAAATGCGTAGCCTGCGTTCAGCTTTTGCAGCTTCCTGCGAAAGGGCTCCACGAACCCCGCCGCCGGGAGGGGCTTGATGACGAAGGTCTGCCAATTATGGTACTCGATGCCGCACTTGGCGCACAGCTCGAGGACCCTGTCCGACGGGGCCTGGTAGGGCTGGCTCACCGCGATCTCCGATACCAGCCGCTCGAAGATCTCCCCGTTGACGGACGTAACCTCGATCCCCGCCGCCCCGTCTTCTGTCTGAAGGTCCGGTTTGTCCCGCAGGAGGAGCGTCCCGTACCGCTCCGGGTACATCGTCTCCAGGACATGCTTTGCGTAGATCTCATAGGGGCTGATATGTCTTGACATGATCGTGTCCTCGTTCTGTGTGGTTCCGTCCGGCAGGAGGCGGAAGGTCTGGTCCTTAAAGGTCATGATGACCGTCTCCGGAAAATGCTCCGTCTGCTGGAAGGAGCGCTGGAACGCCCCTTGACAATCTCCCTGGAGTCGGGATCGAATGGATCCAGCAAGCTCATCCGCGCTTCTCCAGGTACGCCAAGATCTCCGCCGCGTTGGTGTCCGGCTTCACCTTGGGCATGACCTTCTCGATGACGCCCTCCCCGTTGATAACGAAGGTGGAGCGGACCACGCCCATGCTCACCTTGCCGTAGTTCTTCTTCTCCTGCCAGACGCCGTAGGCCTGGATGGCGGTCAGCTCCGGGTCGGAGAGAAGGACGAAGGGCAGGTCATACTTCTCCGCGAACCTCTGGTGGGAGGCTTGCGAATCCTTGCTGACGCCGATGACCACGGTGCCGATCTTTTTGAACTCTTCATAGGCCCCGGCAAAGGCACAGGCCTGCCGGGTACAGCCGGGGGTGTTGTCCCGGGGATAGAAGTAGAGCGCCACCGTCTTCCCCGCGAAGTCCGCGAGGGACACCAGATTTCCGTCCTTGTCCGGCAGGGTGAACGCCGGGGCCTTCATTCCAACTTCCAACATATTCAGATCCTCCTTGTTGATAACTGCAAATAGGTGTCAGGACAGCAGCGCCCCCTCCGGGATGAGGGCGGAGCCGATGTCGCTGGGCGCGAAGTATGCGTTGAGGATCTCCACCGCCGTGGAGGCCAGAGCCGCGCCGCTGCCGCCCCGCTCGATGGCCACGGCCACAGCGATCTCCGGCTCGTCGAAGGGGGCGAAGCAGACGAAGACGCCGTTGGCCACGGACTCGCCGGTCTGGGCGCTGCCGGTCTTGGCCCCGGCGGAGACCACGCACTCCTTGAACTGCCGGGAGACGCTGCCGGACTTCACCAGGTCGCCCATGCCCTGCTTGACGGCGGCCAGGGTGCTCTCGCTCATCTCCACCTGGCTGAGGACCTCCGGCTCGTGGGTGTAGAGGACCCGGCTGCCGTCGTAGGAGGTGACGTTCTCCAGCAGGTGGGCCCCGTAGCGGGCGCCCCCCCGGAGGAGGGTGGCGATATAGTTGGCCAGCTGGAGGGGCGTGACCTCAAAGAGCTGCCCGATGGCGATTTGCAGGGTGTCGCCGCTGTGGTCGTACCAGGTGTCGCCCTTGTTCTGGACATAGTCCTGGGTGATGAGGAAGCCCGTCTCCTCCCCCAGCTCGATGCCCGTGGGCTGGCCCAGGCCGAAGGCGGCGGCGTACTCGTTGAGCTTCGTGGAGCCCATGCGGTCGGCCATGTCGTAGAAGAAGTAGTTGCAGCTGACCTCCAGGGCCTTGACCACGTTGATGCGGCCGTGGCTCCCGCCGTACTGCCGGTGGATCCAGCATCGGGGCTGGTAGTCCTTGAAGTAGGCGCTGGTGAAGCGGCCCCTGGTGTTGATCTTGGTCTGGGGGGAGATGAGCCCCTCCTCCAGTGCCGCCACGGCGGTGCAGGGCTTCATGGTGGAGCCGGGGGAGTAGGTGCCTCCCAGGGCCCGGTTGTACATAGGGTTGGCCTTGTTGGCGTTGATGGCCGCCAAGTCCTCTGTGAAGGTCCGCTGGCTGTAGGTGGGGTAGGTGGCGAGGGCGAGGACGTCAGAATCGGCGATGCTGACCACGGCGGCGGCGGCGCCCCGGGTCTCCAGGCCATCCTCCTCGTTCATGGCCTCCACGGCGCGGCCCAGGGCGGCCTCCACCTCGGCCTGGAAGTCGATGTCGATGGTAAGGGCCACGGTGCCGCCGGGCTCGGGCTCGATGGAGTAGAGCTCGCTGGTGATTTTGCCCTCCCGGTTGGTGGTGATGAGGCGCTTGCCGTCCAGGCCGCAGAGGTAGGTCTCAAAGGCCCGCTCCACCCCGGACTTGCCGACTTTATCGTCCTGCTGGTAGTAGTGGATGGCGGAGGTGTCCTCCCCGGCGTCCCGGGCGGTGAGGTAGGGCTCGTTGAGGGCGGCGCGCTCCTCCTCGCTGTCGAAGTCCCCCACCCGGCCCAGAATGTGGGCGGCGTAGTCGGTGTGGTACTCCCGGACGGAGCGGCTTCCAATCTCCACACCGGCGAAGCTCCCGTCCTTGAGCTGGGAGATGAGCTCCACCGGCACGTCCTGGGCGAAGCCGTAGGGCACGTTGACGGTCTTAGGCTTGGGGAGGGTGCGCAGGGAGAGCTCGTAGAGCACCCCCAGCACCATCCGCGCCTGGCTGTCGGTGAAGAGGGCGGGGATATCGAAATCCTCCCGCATGAGGGAGAGGAGGTGGTCCGCGGTGAGGGGCCCGGCGTCCAGGCCCACGTCCGCCTCCAGGGCGCTGCTCATGAGGGGATAGGTGGTGTTCTCGGTGAGCTCGGTGTCGGACCAGCCCCGGTCCATGAGGTAGTTCCGGAACCGGGAGCGCTGGGTGCCGGACGCAGAGCGGAGGGTGTAGGTAAAGGGGGCCTCCTGGCTGAGGGGCAGGCCGTCGTCCCAGGAGACGCCATAGGACTTACAGAGCTCCGTGAGGCGCAATACCGCCCGGGCGATGTCCTCCTGGGAGGCGGCGCCGCCGTCGGAGGCGGGGACCAGGGCGGGGTTGAAGGAGACGGTGTAGACCTCCCGGTTAGAGGCGAGGACCTTCCCGTTGCGGTCGGTGAGGATGCCCCGGGAGGTCTCCACGGTCTGGGTGGTGGTCACCTGGGTGTTGGACTGGGCGAGGTAGACGCTGCCGTTGACAATCTGGGCGTCGTAGAGGATCAAGACAAAGAATAGGAGGCATATGACAAAAACACCCAGAAGGATGTTTGCTCTTCCGTGGAATTGCTTTTCCTGCTCCATAGCGGGTCCTTTCTGCTGTCTGAGAAAGCGGAATTTTTCTGCGTTTTTATGGGATGAAGAGATCCTTTTGTATGGCTGCAATTTCATGCAGTATGTCAGAAAACAGCTCTGATTTTGATTCAAGCAGTCCGTGGGTGGTGTCCTTCATCACAAACATCTGCTTATACGGCGCGCGGACCTGGTCAAAATACGCCTGGGCAAGCTTGAAATTGGTTTGATAATCCCTGTCGCCGTTGATGTTAAAGTAGGGGACCTCATAATCAAGCCTGCCCTTCAGGGAGAACGCGTTTATTTCATCGGAGAATAAGAAGTCCAGATAAACGCCCATGTCGCGCTGGAAATACTTGATCCAATCAGAGATAGAATAATAGGGGTGAAAGAAGATGGTTGAGATCAGGTTGTAGTCTGCGCCGTCAACCATCATATCATAGCCGTACTTTTTCAGCAGGGCATTTTTTGCGGCGAAATGCTCCATGGAAATCGCGCCAGGCGTCAGCTGCTCCACCAGCTTGACGGCTTCCGCATCACCCTGGGCCCATTTGAGCGCTTCTTCTTTGAAGGCCGCTTCGTCCTCCGCTATATCCACCAGCTGTCCCGTTCCAATGAAGCAGTCGTAATACTCCGGATAGGCAAGCACCAGATTCGCTCCATAGCAGGAGCCCCATGAGTGTCCGAGAATGGTCAGCTTCTCCCTGCCCATATAGTCAAGCAGAAACTCTGTAAGCGCCTTTCCGTCCTGCATGAACAGCTCTTTGGTCAACACGGTCTCATTTTGTTCTGCGTGGAAGCTCTTTCCGCAATTTCGCTGGTCCCAGGTCACCACCGTGTAGACATCCGCCCATTTTCGGGTAAACGCATAGTCAATAGCGCTTGTGGATGAGCCGGGACCGCCATGGAGATACAGCAGGACAGGATTCGCGGTATTCTCACCATATATGCTGACCCACTGCTCCGTCCCATTGATTTCTACATACATGGATTCGTTGATCCCGCCGCCGGGGGTTCTGCCGTTGATGGTCTTTCCGGCAAACCGTATCACGAGAAGTGCGGCAGTCACGCATAGAAGCGCCGCACCTGCTCGTGTACAAATTGTTAAAACGGATCTCCCGGTCCTCTTCATTTTTATGAAACCCCTTTCTGACGCTCGGATGATATCTCAGCCAGGTTTCCGCCGTTTCAGGCCAGCAATGCGAAAAGCAGAAGCGCCCCTAGTAATCCACCGCGCATCTCCTGTGGATGGTCCGGTAGACGGGGAGGATCAGGAGCAGGGCGGGGAGGGAGATGATGGCCTCCCCCAGGGCGAGGCGGGCGGTGAGCCGGACATACTGCCCTCCCGACAGGAGGTGGACCAGGACGCGCAGGCCCCCCGTGCCCAGAAGCGCCCCGACGGAGACCAGGAGGGCGCAGAACGTCCCCGGCGTGAGCATATTCTCCCCGATGACGGCGGAGATGAGGGCAATGATGGTGAAGGAGAGGGCGTAGAACCCCTCAAAAGGCCCCCAGATCAGGATGTCGCAGAAAAGACCCATGACCAGGGCGAAAACGGGCCCCCGGCGGGGCCCCTCGTACATGGCCTCCACGGCGGGCAGGATAGGGTAGAGGAACGGGGTCAGCCCCCAGACGCGGACGTGGTCCAGAACCAGTCCCTGGAGGGCAAAAAAGAGCAGGGTGGCAAGGGCGTAGACCGCCCACTTGAACACTGTATAGCTTTTTGGCTGCATGGCGTCTCTCCGTTTGGTGTCAGTCCACGATGTCGAAGCTGGTGACGATAAAGACCTGGGCGATGCCGTCCAGCTCTGCCTCCGGGGCGATGACGGCGTACTGGGCGAGGCCGCTGTCACTGGTGCGGACCTCCTCCACATAACCGATGACGATCTGGGAGGGGTAGTACCCCCCCAGGCCGGAGGTCACCACCAGGTCGCCGCTCATAAGGTCCGGGTCCGTGCCCAGGTAGCCCAGGGACAGCCGCCCCTGGCTCATGAGGGCGAAGTCCCCCTCCGCCACGGCGTTGGTGCCGCTGCGGAAGACGGTGGCGCCGATGGAGGTGTCGCTGTCCAGGATGGTGCGGATGGTGGACCAGTTGACCCCGGCCTCCGCCACCACGCCCACCAGGAACCCCGCCTCGGTGATGACGCAGTCCCCCACCTCCACGCCCTGGGCGGTGCCCTTGTTGACGGTGAGCATACTGGACCAGTTGGATGCCTCCTGCTTGACCACCCGTGCGGACTCCCAGTGGAGGTCCCGGCGCTGGCGGCGGAGCTCCAGCAGCTCCCGCAGGCGGACGTTCTCGTCCCGGTCCGCCTTGGCCTGACGGACCTCGGCCTCCATCTCCGCGATGCGGAGCTTGAGCTCCTCGTTCTCCGCCTTGAGGGCGTCAAACTCGGTGATGTAGTCCACGAGGCTCTCCGCCTTCTCCGTGATGGCCGCGCCCGCCGCCCGGAAGGGGGCCGCGATCATCCCCGCCACGTTGGGCAGCGGCGCGGAGGTGGCGGAGAAGTAGGTCATCACGCTCAGGAGCACCGCGATCGCCGCCGCTACCGCAAGCACCGCGATGCCGAATTTGTTCACAGGACGCTTCACAGGCCCTCCTCCTTCATCAAAAACAGACTGGAGCGTCCGTCACGGCGCTCGGTAAAAGAACAGACCCTCCGCCCCGGCCAGCTGGGCGAGGAGCTCCGCGAGCCGGCGGTCGGGATGGTATACCCGCAGATACAGGTCATCGCCGCTCAGCATCACCAGAGCACCGCAGGCGGGCAGGAGGAGCGTCAGGTCCCCGGCGGCCCGCTCCAGGAGCGCCGCCGGGTCCGGTTTTTCTGTGCACGCCGCTCCGTCCACCAGGAGGAAGTCATAGTAACAGTAGAGCTTCAGCAGGATGCGGCAGAATCTCTCCACCAGCTCCGGGCGGCTGCGCTGAAAGATCTCCTCGACCGCGAAGTACCGCCGGTCCGGCGTCTCCGGGACGGTGCGGGGAAAGATGTCGATAAGATAGCAGGGCTTTTCCAAAAGGCCATCAATCTTTGACAGGATATTGTCCATGATGTCCTCCCTCTAGTCGAAGAGCTCCACCCCGAACTCCCCCAGCATCCGCCCCAGCAGGTGCAGGGGAAGCCCCATGACGTTGAAGTAGTCCCCCCGGATGCCCGAGACGAAGAGGGCCGCCTTGCCCTGCACGCCGTAGGCCCCGGCCTTGTCCATGGGGTCCCCGGTGCGGATGTAGGACCAGATCTCCCCCTCCGCCATGGGGCGGAAGGTGACCTCCGTGCGCTCCGAGCGGACCTCCAGCCGGTCTCCCCGGGCCACGGCCACCCCGGTACACACCGCGTGGGTCCGCCCCGAGAGGGCGGAGAGCATGGCGAACGCCTCCGCCTCGCTCCGCGGCTTCCCCAGCCGCGCGCCGTCCAGGAACACCATGGTGTCCGCCGCGATGATGAGGGCCTCCCGGTCCCCGGCCAGGTCCCGGGCGGCTTCCGCCTTTTTGCGGCTGATGAAGCGGACGATCTCCTCCGGCGGCTGGGCGCTGTCGAAGCCCTCGTCCGCCTCCGGGACCAGTATCTCGAATTCCAGCCCGATCTGCTCCAGCAGCTGCCGCCGCCGGGGGGACTGGGAGGCTAAGATCACGCGCATTTCGCCCATCTCCTTTTCTTCTGCAAACTGGGATTCATCTGTCCTTCGGCTGATAATCGAGGACAAATGCCTCTATATCAGAATAATGCCTTACCTGTAGGCCCGCCTTTTTGTACTCGTTCAGATATCCATCCAAGAGATTGTCATACGCTTTTGCTGCTTTATGCAGGTCCTGCGGGTCATACCCTTCCCAGACATCATAGCGGTCAATATCCGCTTCGCTTGCGATCTCGGAGAACATCGCGCCTGAGCTGACCAGGGTCATAAAGACCAGATGCCTGTTTCCGGTCTCTGCCGCTCTGTACATCTTGTTCCGAAAATTGGAATACATCTCCTCATAAGTGCCGGTGAGCCCATCTCCAGCCGCCGGTCTGTCCTGCGCGGCAAGCGCCTCCTTCATATCGCGGAAAACAGCGGCGGTCTCTTTCATGAGGGCAGTTAAGTGCTTTTGTACAGACGCGGCGGAATCTGCGGATATCACATTCTCTATCCGCTCGCAGAGCTTCTCCGGCCTGCGCGGCATCTCGTCCAATTCCTCATAAGCGCGGTTTACTCCGTAATGAAAATACCGCTTATTCAACATCGCGATGGCATTCTCAATGAAATAGACCGCCCCGCCCGCCCCGGCTAACACGTCAGACATACGCTCCGAAATCATAGCCGCTGTGTAATAATGCTCCGCCTTATTCCATTGAGCCTCCGCTTTTGCATAGTCCTCCTCAGAAAAAGGCGCGGACAGGAGCTCCTTTGCCGCGTCTCGCAGCTGCGTCAACCGTTCTTGGTATTTTTCATCCGCGCAATAGACGATCTCCGCATCCATAAGCTTGGAGATGTTCGGATGCCCATATTTCGCGTCGTTCTCTAAATCTTCCCATGTGGTGCAGTAAATGTCATGCGCAACCAGCAAGTCATCCTGCAAAAAGGCACAGCCCAAGTGCCGTCCCTGGCCGTCGTTGATGACGGCCAGCAGGTCCAGGTCGGATTTTTCGTGCATATCTCCGGTCATAAAAGAGCCGTAGACCCCGATCAGGGCGAGAGAGCCCGGACACACGATCTCTGATTTTTTGATAACCGCGTCTATGATCTTCTGGTTTCTTTCTTTTAGGTCCATGATCTCCGTTTTTCCTTTCTAGCGCCCCGTGGACCCGAAGCCCCCCGCGCCCCGGACGGTCTCCGGGAGGGCGTCCACCACCTCGATCTCCGGCGCGGCCACCGGGACCACCATCAGCTGGGCCACCCGGTCCCCCGGCTGGACGGTGTAGGGCTCCCCGGAGAGGTTGTGCAGGCCCACATGGACCTGCCCCCGGTAGTCGCTGTCGATGACCCCCACGCCGTTGGAGAGGGTCACGCCGTGGCGGATGCCCATGCTGCTGCGCACCGCCAGAAGGCCCACATGCCCCGCCGGGATGGCCGCCGCCAGCCCCGTGGGGAGCAGGGCCCGTCCCCCGGGAGGGAGCGTCACCGCCTCGTCGATGCAGGCGTGGAGGTCCACCGCCGCCGCGCCCTCCGTGGCGTAGTAGGGCAGGGGGATTTCCCTGCCGATCTTCTCAGACAGGGCTTGGATTTGCAGTTTCATAGGGGATTCTCCAATACTATTTGTAGTATGCTTGATAAATGTTACAGAAATGCGGTCAAAACCCGAACCGCACCCGGATCATTTCCGCCGCCTCCCTGGGAGACAGATTGGTGTTGTCGATCTTGATGTAGTTCTCGAAGGGAATCTCCCCCTCCAGGCTGACGAACCGGTGGGCCGCGTCGTCCGCGCGCAGGCGGCGCTCCGACGCCTCCAGGTCCCGCTTGGACGCCTTGTGCCGCAGGCGGTTCTCGGTGGCGTTTCGCTGGAGGCGGACCTCCAGCGGGGCGGCAAGCTCCGCATAGTAGATGTCCGCGCCCTGCCGGGCGAAGATGTCCGCCACATGGGCCACATAGTCCCACTCATGGGGCACGTCCAGCGCCCACATGTAGGTGAAGATCATGCCGTAGTTGTCCGACGCGGCGAACTCCTCGAAGACGACCTCCCGCATCCGCGCGATGGCCCCGCTGTGGAAGGTCCCGAAGAGCTCCAGCACCGGCTCGATGGTCATGTGGTTGTGGAACAGCCGCAGGTCCGTCAGCTTCGCAAGCTCCTGCCCCACGGTCATTTTCCCTACGGCGGCGTCGCCGAAGAGCATCAGCAGTTTCATAGCGCCTCCTCAAGGAAACGCAGAACCGTATCCGTATATTTTTTCGCCTCTTCAAGTCTTGGATAGTGTGCGCTGTTTTCAAAAACCGCCTGTGTCACATGCTGTGCGTTGTCCAGAATATACGCTGTCTGGTTCTTGGTACACACAGGATCATACTTCCCGTTAATCAACAGCATGGGAGCGGTGATCTTCGGGATCAGCGGCAAAAGATCGTCGGTCATCAGCGCCTTCTTTTGCGTAGAACCTGCCGGTCCTGCTTCCAGCAGTTTCATCAAATGCCGCTCTCCCTTTCCCCACATTTCATCGGCAATATCAGCGGTGTCCATACTCTTCTCATATTCCTCAACGGAGATACTATGCAGATAAAACCGCAGCTCCATATCCGTGACATAGCAGAGCAGGTTCGACAGATCCCAAACCACGTCCGTGGGGTTTTCATACTCTGCAATTTTAATTTTTTCACACAGTTTCCTCGCCTGTTCGTCGTTCAAGCTGTCGATATGCGCACTTAAATACTCAGCGGTTGCCCGCGCGGAATCCTCGAACCACAGCGATGGACAGTCCAGGATGACCTTTTGGATGGTATTTGGATAGGTGGATGCGTATAAAACGGCAAGCATCCCGCCGTAAGAATGCCCGAGGATACTCCATTTCTCGATCCCCAAAAGCTTTCGCATTTCCTCGACCATTTCGATCTGGTACTCCATGCCGTAGCTCTCGTCCTCGGCAATGGCGTCGGAGCGCATCACGCCCAGCTGATCAAACAGGATGACCCTCCTCTTCTCACCCAGGGCTCTTGCCTGATCCACGAAATCCAGACAGCTTGCCCCCGGGCCTCCGTGGAGATAGAGCAGGGTACCGCTATGTTCCGCGCCGTACACTTCATACCAAATTTTTTTGCCCCAAATATCGATAAACATACGAGTATCCCTCCTGTTTGTTGAATTGCGGCGGATCACTCCACGCCCCGGTAAAAGAGCCCCCGGGTGAAGTTCTCCGGCGGTTCGCCCTCCCCGGCACGGAACTGGGCCAGCACGGCCTCGCAGGCCTCCGGCGGCTCGCCGGTGAAGCGGAGTCTCGCGTACCGCAGGCCGCACCGCCGGAATTCGGGCTTGTCCGCCAAGTAGAAAACCTTGCTATTTTCGATCTCGCTCCTGCACCCGAAGACGGGCAGAATTGGGAAAGCCTCCCCCCTCCGGTCGGTGAGGGCGTGGGGCTTCCGGCAGAGGCCCCGGAGGTCCTTTGTCCGGCATCCCCCCAGTCCGTTGGAGATGAGGCAGTTCTCCGTAATCATCAGGGGCAGACGGCCATAGACGATGGCCTCGCAGGGCAGGCACTTGCGCAGGTCCCGGACCTGCTCGTGGCGCAGTTCAAAGGACACCACCGCGCTCTCCAAACCCCAGCACTTCAACTGTTCCAGGGAGCGGCTGTTGAATACGTTCAGCCCGAAGTCCCCCCGGGCCCGGAGGCCCAGACGTTCCGACAGGCGGACTTGTCCGATGTTCTGCACCGCGAGGCTCACGCACCCCAGCTCTTTCCCCCGCTCCAGCAGGGCCAGGAGGGCCGTTTCCTCCCGGTCCTTGCAGACGCGGGGCAGGCTCACGCAGTACTCCGGCCCCGGAGGCAGGGCGTCAAAGTCCCCCAGGCGCTCCGCCGGGAGATAGACGATCTCCGCCCCCGCCGCCACGGCGTCCGTGAGCTGTTCCGCACGGGTCAGGGAGACGGTCAGCGCCGGGGCGTCCGGCCAGGCGCAGGGACTCTCGGGCAGAGGGGGCACAGGGCCCTCTCTGCGTTCAGGCGGAGCGCCCCGCAGGGAGGCAAGGCCGTCCAGCGCCTCCCGCCGCAGGCCGTTGACGGCGCTCACAGGAAGGGAGAGGCCCCCGTCCAGACGCACTTCCACCGTCTCCGCTCGGAAAGCGGTGCCCCCGGTCTTGGCCAGGCGGGCGGAGAGGTCCGCCTCGGTGAGGGGCTTTGTCCGGGCGGGCTCGGGCACGGGGCCCTGGGCCGTATAGGTGCGGCCCGCCCCGTCGTCCGCCGTCAGGCGGGCGGGGCGGTTGGCAGAAATCTCAGCGGACAGCGATACCGGCACCGTCCGCCGGTCCTCCTTCTCGTAGGCCGCCCGGGCCTCCTTGAAGAGGGCGGCAGGATCGGGAGCGCTCTCGGACCGGGTGCCGAACATGTGGGGGCCGGTGTCCCCCTGCCAGTAGCCGCCGGTGAAGCCGGACCGGGAGAAGGCCCGCTCCAGCTGCTCCAGCTCCTCCGCTGTAGGAAGCCGCTTCTCTTTCAAGAGGGCGGCATAGATGCGTGTAATGACCGCCACATACTCGGGCCGCTTCATACGGCCCTCCAGCTTCAGGACGGACACCCCCATCTTCTCCAGCTCCCCCAGGTGGGAGGCCAGGTTCATGTCCTTGAGGCTCAGGGGATGGCCCGTTTTGCCGCCGTCCAGGCGGTAGGGCAGGCGGCAGGGCTGGGCGCAGAGGCCCCGGTTGCCGCTGCGCTCGCCGATGAGGGCGCTCATGGCGCACTGTCCGGACCAGGACATGCATAGGGCCCCGTGGGCAAAGACCTCGATGGCGATGGGGCTCTTTTGGCAGATGGAGCGGATATCCTCCCGGCTCAGCTCCCGGGAGAGGACCGCACAGCGCAGGCCCAGCTCCGCCGCCGCCTCCACCCCCGCCAGGGAGTGGATGGTCATCTGGGTACTGCCGTGGAGGGGCAGGTCCGGGGCAGCAGACCGGGCCAGGGACGCCAGCCCCCAGTCCTGGACGATGACGGCGTCCACGCCGCACCGGCTGGCCAGGAGGAGCTGTTCCCGGGCGGCGTCCATCTCCCGGTCCGTGACCAGGGTGTTGACGGTGAGGTAGACCTTCACCCCCCGGGTGTGGCAGTAGGAGACCGCCCGGGGGAGCTCCTGGAGGGAGAAATTCTTCGCCCCCCGGCGGGCGTTGAGGTCTCCGCAGCCCAGGTACACGGCGTCCGCGCCGCACTGCACGGCGGCAACCATGGCCTCCCAGTGGCCGGCGGGAGAGAGAAGCTCCATATGCCTACCCCTTCTTCTGCTGCTTGAGCTTGACCAGCTCCCGGCGGCACTCGCTGAGCTCGCTTTTGGCCTTGTTGGCCTCGTCCAGGTAGCCCTTGAGCTGGGAGCGGAGATTTTCGGTGCTGTTTTGCTGTTTGAGCAGCTCGTCGGCAATATTGGTGGCCGCGAGGATGGCGGCGTCCAGGCGGCTGAAGCGGCCGGAGGCCATGATCGTATTCATCCGGGTGTCCACCAGGGCGGCCACCTTCTGCATGTAGGAGGGGCTCTCCTCGGCCATCAGGGTGTACTCCTCGCCGCAGATGGTCACTTTTATACAATTTTCCATTTCAGAACCTCCTCTGTGTCGGGGTTATCTTTCAGAGACCGATATGGTTTTAGTATAGCATATCCTGGGGGAAAAGCAAGGGATTTTCTGGTGCGGCGGCCGGTCAGATGTAGCTGCGCTCCATCTCCACCACGGCGGAGTAGCTCCCGTCCAAAGCCCGGACCCCGGCCTGGATGCGCTCACGGATCTCCGGCAGGGGGAGGCGGCAGTCGTAGGGCACCTCGGCGTCGAAGATGACCTTCGTATGGGTGGGGCCGGGGACCATGCGGAAGTCGTGGATGGAGATGCCGGGGTCGATGAGGCGGACGATGGCGGAGACCCGCTCCCGGGCCTCGGCGGTGAGGCCGCAGTCTGTGACCACGGGGTCCATATGGATGGTGGCGAGGCACCCCATGGACTCGCCCAGCTGGTGCTCGGCGGCGTCCACCACGTCGTGGAGGGCCAGGATATCGCCGCTGGCGGGCACCTCGGCGTGGAGGGAGACGATGCGGCGTCCGGGGCCGTAGTCGTGGACCATGAGGTCGTGGATGCCGATGATCTCCGGCCGGGAGAGGACCACGGACCGGATGCGCTCGACGAACTCCGGCGAGGGGGGCTGGCCCAGGAGGGGGTCGATGGTCTCCTTGGCGGCGCAGATGCCGGACCAGAGGATGAAGAGGGCCACCAGGGCGCCGCACCAGCCGTCGATCTGCCAGTGGAGGAAGTGCCCGGCCAGGGAGCCCAGGAGGACCGCGCCGGTGGCGAGGGAGTCGCTGAGGCTGTCAGCGGCGGTAGCGGCCATGGCGGCGGAGGAGATGCGCCGTCCGACGGTGCGGTTATAGAAAGCCATATAGAGCTTCACCGCGATGGAGGCGGCGAGGATCGCCGCCGCGAGGACGCTGAACTCCACCGGCTGGGGGTGGAGGATCTTCTCGAGGGACCCCTTACCCAGCTCCACGCCCATGAGGATGATGACCATGGACACCACCAGGCCGGAGACGTACTCCAGCCGTCCGTGGCCGAAGGGGTGGTCCCGGTCCGGGTCCTTGGCGGCGAGGTGGAAGCCCAGGAGCGTCACCACGGAGGACCCGGCGTCCGAGAGGTTGTTGAAGGCGTCGGCGGTGATGGCGATGGAGGCGCTGAGGAACCCCGCCAGGAGCTTGCAGGCAAAGAGCAGGAGGTTCAAGGCGATGCCCACGCACCCGCACAGGACGCCGTAGGCCCGGCGGACGGCGGGGTCGTCCACGTCCTCGCAGTTCTGGATAAAGCGCCGGGAGAGAAACGAAATCATAGGATACCTCACACAGAAGCGAAACGAAGTTTCGCGCAAAAAAGTTTTTCTTTTTTCGCTTCCTTTTTTCTTTGTACACAAAGAAAAAAGGAAGAAGGACTAAGGGTAGAACCGCTTTTTCGTAAAGAGGTAGCAGGCCGGGATGAGCCAGAGAAGGAGGGCATAGGGCAAAGCCTCGGGCCCGGAGCCCAGCATGGAGAGGGGGATGCTGCACGCGATGGACCAGGGGATAAGCCCCGCGATGAGGATGACGGAGTTCTCAATATCCATGGCAAGCTCCTCCCGGCTGGCGTAGGTGCGGCCCATGAGCTGCTGGACCATAATGCTTGCAACGGCCTGATTGCAGAGAATGGCGGAGGTCAGAACGGAGATGCCGGTCATGGCGGGGAAGCGGCCTATGCGGCCCGCAAGGGCCTCCGCCCGGCCGCTGAGGGGCTCCAGCGCGCCGGTGCCCTCCAAAACCCCGGAGTAGAGCCCCGCCAGGAGGACGATCACATAGCTTGCGGTCATGCTGGTGACGCCGCCTCCGCCCAGGACGGCGGACAAGGTGGGGTCCGCCGGGTGGTAGCCGCCCCAGGCGGCGGAGAGGACCTCCGCCGGGGAGAACCCCTGGACCGTACAGGCGAGGACCGCCGCGCAGGCGATGCTGGCGCACATGGCGAGCTTGATGGGCGTTTTGAAAAGGGGCAGAAGGAACATCACCGCCGCCGGGAGCAGGGCGGTCCAGGAGATGGAGAAGCCCCCGCGCAGGGAGGCGAGGACCGTCTCATCCACCGCCGTGATGGGGTGGCGGAAGCTGAGGAGCAGATAGGCCCCCAGAGTCAGAAGGGTGGGCAGGGCGGCGGTTTTCAGCATCTGCCGGACGTTGCGGTAGAGGTCCGTCTCCGTCACCGCCGCCACCAGGATCGCCGCCGAGGAGGCGGGGGAACAGCGGTCCCCGAAGTACACCCCGGAGAGGACCACCCCCGCCGTCACTGCCGGGCTCACGCCCCCGGAGCGGGCAAGAGCCATGAGGATGACCCCCATGGTGCTGCTGACGCCGTAGGAGGTGCCCAGCACGTAGCTGAGGGCGGCGCAGAGGAGGAAGGCGATGAAGAGGAAGAGCCCCGGCGTCACCAGCTCCACGCCCCGGACGATGCAGAAAGCGATGGTGCCGCTGACCCGCCAAAGTCCGGTGATGACCCCGATGAGGGCGATAACCGAGACGACAATGAGGCTCTTTTTGCACTTCTCCCAGGCCATTTCCCACAGCTGCGCATTGGTAAACCCCAGGCGCAGGCCCAGCAGCCAGAAGACCGCCAGTCCCCCCAGCAGGGCCCAGGCCACCGGCTTCCCCAGCACCAGGCACGCCGCCACCAGGGCCAAAAAGATCATGAACGCGGCAGTCAGCACGTCCTCACCTCCGCCCCGGGATGGTCAGGGTGTACTGACAGCACAGCCGGTCCAGGTCCTCGTCCGTGGCCGCGCCCACACGGAGGCGTCCGCCGCAGGCGGGGCAGATGAGGTCCACCGCGTCGCCGTGGACCTCCAGGGAACAGCCCGCAGCCCCGCAGGCGCAGGAGATGCCCCCCCGGGCGGCGATGTCCTTGAGCTCGGAGAGGACCTCGTACATGATGACGCTGTCGAGGAACGCGCCGTCCTCCTGGTCCTTCTTTTTCTCCAGGGCGATCTCCAGCTCCCGCAGGGCGGATTCCACCCGGTAGATGTCCCCGATGTAACAGCATAACTGCCGCTTCTCCGGGCAGGCGAGCCCTACGCCCTCCCCCTGGAGGACCTTTCCGGCGGGGACCTCCGCCCGGTGCTCCCCGCCGCAGATGCCGCAGGGCACCGTGACCCGGTAGTGGTCCCCGGCGGGCTCCATGGTCAGCTCGCTCTCGCCGCAGCCGCAGACCAGTCCCGCGGCCGCAGCCGCAAGGGCAAACTGACTGCGCTGTCCGTAGACCGGCTTGCCGCAGCGGGGGCAGATATATCCAATGGCTCTCATTTGTTCACTCATAGAGGCGCTCCTTTTTCGTTGGGGTCCGGGGCGGGCCGTTTGACCAGCTTATGCGCCCGGCCCGGAAAGTGTTCCCCAAAAAGAATAAGAGTACTATACCATATCGGGAGAACCATTTCAACCGGGCAGTTTGGCAGAGAGGGGGGCTCCGCCGGAGAAAAAGAATTTTTCACAGTCTATTCATATTTTTGGGGCCCTCCGGCCAAACTAGGTCCACGGATCAGAGATGCGAACAAAACGGTTATGGAGGCGAGACCATGCAACATCGATTGGGACGGCAGACCGTCGCCCTGGAGAACCCGGCGGTCATCCTCTCCCATGCCGCCGTGGGCGGCAGGCAGGAGGGCGAGGGACCGCTGTCGGAGTACTTCGACCACCTCAGCGGCGACAGCTTTTTCGGAGAGAAGACCTGGGAGAAGGCGGAGAGCGCCATGCAGAAGCTGGCGCTGAGCAAGGCCCTGGAGAAGGCGAACCTGGCAGCGGAGGACCTGGACTATATCCTGGCCGGGGATCTCCTCAACCAGTGCATCGGCACGTCCTTCGGCCTGCGGGACTTCGGCATCCCCTTCTACGGGCTCTACGGAGCCTGCTCCACCATGGGGGAGTCCCTGGCCCTGGGGAGCCTGCTGGTGGCCGGGGGCTTCGCAAAAAGGGCGGGGGCCATGACCAGCAGCCACTTCTGTACCGCCGAGCGGCAGTACCGGATGCCCGTGCCCTACGGCAGCCAGCGCACCCCCACCGCCCAATGGACCGCCACGGCCTCCGGGTGCGCCATCCTGGGGGACGAGGGGCAGGGCCCCCGGATCACTGTGGTCACCTGCGGGAAGATCGTGGACAAGGGGGTCACAGACGCCAACAATATGGGCGCGGCCATGGCCCCCGCCGCCTATGACACCCTCCGGGCGCATTTCTCCGCCACCGGCACCGGGCCCAAGGACTACGACCTGGTGCTCACCGGGGACCTGGGAGTTCTGGGGCGTCAGATCGTGGCGGACTTCTTCGCCGCCGACGGCGTGGACATGGGGGAAACCTACCAGGACTGCGGGATGCTCCTCTATGACATTCAAAAGCAGGACATGCACGCCGGGGCCAGCGGGTGCGGGTGCTCGGCGAGCGTGCTGTGCGGGTATCTCCTGGGGCAGATGGAGGCAAGGCATCTGAAAAAGATTCTCTTTGCCCCCACCGGGGCCCTGCTGTCGCCCACGTCCAGCTTTCAGGGGGAGAGCGTGCCGGGCATCTGCCACGCGCTGACCATCGAGATGTAGGACGGCGCGGTCCCACTCAAAAAAATCCAGGAGGAGGCAATATGTATGCAGTATCTCAACGCGTTCCTGTGCGGCGGCATCCTCTGTGCCATCGGACAGATTTTCATCGACAAAACGAAACTGACCCCTGCCCGCATTCTGACGGGGTTTGTGGTAGCAGGCGTGTTCTTGGAGGCCATCGGTGTCTACGCTCCCATTGCCCAGTGGGGCGGTGCGGGGGCGACAGTGCCCCTGACGGGCTTTGGCTCTAACTTAGCCAAGGGCGTGGCCAAGGAGGTCTCGGAAAAGGGCTGGCTGGGGGTGCTCACCGGCGGGCTCACCGCCACGGCGGGGGGCATCACGGCGGCGGTGCTCTTCGGGTTTCTCGCGGCGCTGGTGTTCAAGCCGGGGGAGAAGCGGTAGCGCAAACGGGAAGGAGCGGGCAGAACGCCCGCTCCTTCCCGTTATCTTAAACAATCGTTATGTGTTTTGCTTCACAACAGAGGCTTGAATAACTACTCCCAGTCCCTCTAAAAAGCCTGTGCAAATCAACGGAAAATGGTTGACAGTTTGTTTTTTATTATAGAGAGCGCAGAACGTCAGTGCATTCTTAGAGCCTATCCGTAAATAGGAAAATGTGATAAAATAACCACCAAGGAAGG
>CAJUOA010000009.1 GCA_910587785.1 uncultured Oscillospiraceae bacterium
AACTCGTGCAAGCCCAGAAAATACTGCATATAGCTGTTTTCCTGGAGCTCCTGTATAATACCGGCAAGCTGCGCTGCCCCGTATGCGACGGCGCCGGGGTCATCAATTTGGACGTGCAGTTTTTGCCTGACGTAACGATCCCCTGCCCGGAGTGCCGCGGGTCCCGGTACGAAAAAGACGCCTACCGGGTGAGGATTGGGAAGCATTCCCTGCCGGATCTGATGACTATGGACGTGAACGAAGCGCTGGAGGTATGCCGGGACTGGAGGATGGTCCATCAGCGGCTCCAAGTATTGCAGGATCTGGGCCTGGGCTACCTGACCCTGGGTGAGGAGACCCCCAGCTTGTCCGGCGGCGAGGCCCAGCGTCTGAAGCTTGCCAGCGAGATGGGCCGGGCGCAGTCTGATTCCCTGTTTGTATTCGATAAGCCCACCATTGGCCTGCACCCCCTGGACGTGCGCACCCTGCTGGGGGTATTCCAGACGCTGATCGGGCACGGGGCCACAGTGGTGGTCATTGAACATGACCTGGATGTGATCCGGAATGCGGACTATCTCATCGACATGGGTCCCGGCGGCGGAGAAGCCGGAGGACGTGTGGTGGCGGCAGGGACACCGGAGGCGGTTGCAGGGAATACGAACAGTATCACAGGACGTTATTTGAAATAGAAATTAGCAGCTATATATGGCGATCCAGAGTGATTGGCAGAATAGTTCAATAACCATTATGGGACGTTCCTATACCGTATGCAAAGGGCAGCAGCTGCGCCCCGTCAGAGGTGCGCCGGGGGTGGCACAGGTTAGTCTGTCCGGAAAGGAGAAGTTGAGGAAATCCTCCTCTGCAGCGGGGCGGGATGCATAGGTCCCAGATCCCTGCTTCCGCACCAGCATCCCGCGTTGGACCGGATTGGTGACCGCCTGCCGGATTGTCGCCCGGCTGGCGCCGAACTGGGCTGACAGCTCCGGCTCAGGCGGCAGCTTCATATTGGTAGCATGATAGCACATTTCAGGGAGAGACGCAGCCATAAGCTTTCCGCGGCGGCGCATACCGGAGCACGCTCCGGTTGACAAATCCTGTCCAACGGGGTATGATACCGTCAGAAAACGACCTTCCGACGGAGGACACGGATATGTTTCAAGGCTACACCAGCGAGACTCTGGATTTCATGTGGGGCATCCGCTTCAACAACGACCGCGCCTGGTTCCAGGCCCACAAGGAGGAATACCTCCAGCACCTCTACCAGCCCACTCTGGAGCTGGGGCGGGAGGTCCACAGCCGCTTCACCGAAAAATTCCCCAAGCTGGGGCTGAACCTCCACGTCTGCCGCATCTACCGGGACGCCCGCCGCCTCCACGGACAGGGGCCCTACAAGGACCACCTGTGGCTGACCCTGCGGACGGAGAACGACGTCTGGAGCCAGCAGCCGGTCTACTGGTTCGAGATCACTCCCGAGGGCTGGAGCTATGGCGTGGGCTTCTGGAACGCCGGGGCCCAGACCATGGCCGCTATGCGCCGGGACATCGACGAGGACCCCAAGCGGCTGGAGAAGATCGCCCGCCGGATCCAGAAGGACGGCGCCTTCTCCGTCCAGGGGCAGGACTACGCCCGGCCCAAGGGGGACCCCTCCCCCCTGCTGACCCCCTGGTACAACAAGCGGAGCATCTCCGTGGGCTGTGAGCGGCCCTTTGACGAGTTGGTCTGCTCCCCGGCCCTGACGGATACCCTGGTGGAGGGCTTCACCTTCCTGGAGCCCTGCTATGAGTACTTCAAATCCTTCTCCGGCGGCGGGCTGGAGGACCTCAAATAGGCGGCAAGGCCCCCGGACGCACCGTCCGGGGGCCTTGCTTTTTTGCTATACTTCCCGGTTGAGCACCCGGTAGACAAACTCCATATCCAGTCCGCTCCGCACGGCATCGGCCAGCAGGTCATACTGCTGTTCCTTGTACGCGGCGGCGTCAAAGGCCCCCAGCCGGGCGAAATCCGCCCCCTTGCGCTCACAGAGGGCCCGAAGCACCGCCTCCGCCACGCCGGGGCCGTCGAAGACGCCGTGGAGGTAGGTGCCGTAGACGGTCCCGCCGCCCGCTAAGACCGGGGCCTCCTCCTGTCCCCGGCCCATGTGGATCTCGTAGCCCTCATAGGCCATGCCGCTGAGGCCGGAGAAGATGCCCCCCACAGGGCCGAAGACGCCCCGGGTCTGCCTTTGCACCTTGTCTCCCCGGAAGACGGTATCCATCTCCAGCAGGCCCAGGCCCGCGATGGACATCGCGCCCTCTGCCTCCACCCCCTCCGGGTCGGACACCGTCCGGCCCAGCATCTGGTACCCGCCGCAGATGCCCATCACCGGCGTCCCGGCGGAGGCCGCTTTAAGCACCGCCGCCTCCAGCCCGCACTGACGCAGCCACCGCAGGTCAGAGATGGTGCTCTTGGTCCCCGGCAGGAGGATGAGGTCCGGCTGGTGGAGGTCCCGGGGGCTTGCCACGTAGCGCAGGGAGACGTTCTCATAGCGCTCAAAGGGGGCGAAGTCGGTGAAGTTGGAGATGCGGGGCAGGCGGATGACCGCGATGTCGATGAGCTTGCGGGCCGTATCCCGGGTGAAGCGCTCGGAGAGGCTGTCCTCGTCGTCGATGTCCACATGGACGTAGGGCACCACCCCCGCCACCGGCACGCCGCAGAGGTCCTCCAGCATTTTGAGCCCCGGCTCCAGGATGGCCCGGTCCCCCCGGAACTTGTTGACGATAGTGCCCTTGATGAGGGCGCGCTCCTCCGGCTCCAGCAGGGCCACGGTGCCGTAGAGCTGGGCGAAGACGCCCCCCCGGTCGATGTCCCCCACCAGCAGGACCGGCGCGTCCACCCGTTTGGCCAGGCCCATGTTCACGATATCGTCCTGCTTGAGGTTGATCTCCGCCGGGCTCCCGGCCCCCTCGATGACGATGATGTCGTACTCCGCCTCCAGGCTCCGGTATGCCTCCAGGACGGCGGGGAAGAACTCAGGCTTCCTCCGGTAGTACTCCACAGCCCGCATATTGCCCTGGACCACGCCGTTCACAATCACCTGACTGCCCATGTCGGTGGTGGGCTTGAGGAGGATGGGGTTCATGCGCACATCCGGCGCTGTGCCCGCCGCCTCCGCCTGGACCACCTGGGCCCGGCCCATCTCGCCTCCGGCGGCGGTGATGAAGGAGTTGAGGGCCATGTTCTGACTCTTGAAGGGGGCCGCCCGGTAGCCGTCCTGCTTGAAGATGCGGCACAGTCCCGCCGCAAGCAGGCTCTTGCCCGCGTTGGACATGGTGCCCTGGATCATGATGTTCTTTGCCATTGCTTCCTCCGTGTTTTTCGGCGTCCATTCTTTTCTTTGTGTACAAAGAAAAGAATCAAAAGAAAAACTTTTTGTCCGCGAAACTTCGTTTCGCTCATGGTATGGTTTTCCGCAGTGCCTCCAGGAATCGCAGATTTTCCTCCCGCGTCCGCACCGCCGCCCGGTACCACCCGGGTCCCAGGCCGTGGTAGTTGGAGCAGTCCCGGATGAGGACGCCCCGCTCCAAAAGCGGCGCGAAAAGGTCTTCGGGGCTGTAAAAGAGCAGGTAGTTGGCCTGGGAGGGACAGGGCGCGAGGCCCAATTTCTCCAGCTCTCCGGCCAGGAACGCCCGCTCCTCCCGGATAAGCTTCCGGGAGCGCTCCAGGTAGTCCCCGGACGCCAGCGCCGCCACCCCCGCCGCCTGGGCAGGGCCGGACACGTTCCAGGGCTGTGCCGTGCGGCTCATGGCCGCGAGAAGCGTCCGGTCCGCGCTGAGGCAGTACCCCAGCCGCAGCGCCGCCATGGCGTAGGTCTTCGTAAACGCCCGGAGCAGGAACAGTCCCGGAAAGTCCGCCAGAGCCGCCTTCATAGACGGCCCGCCGCTGAGGTCCAGGAAGCACTCGTCCAGGAACAGCCGAATTCCCCGGTCCTTGCAGACACGGCAGATGTCCTCCAGCAGGTTCGGGGCGATGAGCTGTCCCGTGGGGTTGTTGGGGGTGCAGAGGAACACCGCGTCCCAGTCCCCCTCCGCCAGCGCCTCCAGAAAGTCCACGCCAAGGGCGAAGCCATTCTCCGCCCGCAGGTTCCAGCGCTCCACCCGGCACCCCGCCGCCTCCAGGGCGGAGGCGTACTCCGAGAATGTAGGCGCAAGCTCCAGCGCCCGCCGGGGCCGGACAGCGGCGCAGTAGGAGTAGATGAGCTCCGCCGCGCCGCTCCCGCAGAGGATGCAGTCCTCCGGCACCCCCTCGTGCTCCGCCAGAGCCCGCACCAGCCCCCGGCACTGGGGGTCCGGGTACTGGTCCAGGGCCCCGGCGCTCTCCACCACGGCCCGGCGGACCGCCTCCGGCGGGCCCAGGGGGTTGGTATTGACGGAAAAATCCAGTTTGATCGTGCGCCCCTCACGGTCTCCGCCGTGGGGGTTCTTTGTCTGATAGAGCATGAGGTCCCCTTTACTAAAAAATGCTTCAAAGTGCCAGCAGTACCAGCAGTTTCACGCCTCCGCAGACCGCCAGCGCCAAAAACGAGGTGCCGTACAGGAGCCTGCACGCCCGGGGGATGTCCCGGTGCTCGATGTCCCGGAGGGCGTCGCCGATATAGGGCTTTTTGTGGAGCACGCCGTGGTACCATGCGTCCCCGGCCAGGCGCAGGCCCAGAAGCCCCGCGCACACGGATTCCGTCTGGGCGGAGTTGGGGCTCGCGTGGTTGAAGCGGTCCCGGCGGAAGATTTTCCACCCCTGTTTTGCGTCCATCCTCAGCAGGGCCCCCGCCGCCAGCATCAGCAGGGCCGAGAGCCGGGCGGGGAGGAAGTTCATCACGTCGTCCAGCCTCGCCGGGACCAGGCCGATGTTCTTATAGGGCGGCTCCACGTAGCCCAGCATGGAGTCCATGGTGTTTACCGCCTTGTAGAAGAACCCCAGCGGCGCGCCGCCCAGGGCCAGGAACACCAGCGGGGCCACCACGCCGTCGGAGGTGTTCTCCGCCACCGTCTCCACCGCCGCCCGGGCCACCCCGGCCTCGTCCAGCCGGGACACGTCCCGGCCCACGATCATGCTCACCGCGTACCGGGAGGCCTGCAAGTCCCCGGTCTCCAGAGCGGTGTAGACCTTCATGCTCTCCACCCGGAGGCTCTTGGTTGCCAGAATCTGCCAGCACATGGCACTTTCCACCACCAGGCGGAGCCAGGGGCTCACCAGGCGGCATCCCCACAGCACAAAAGCAGGCACGACGGTGGAAAGTCCGGCCACCAGTACCCACAACACCCCGCCGGCTATGTTCTCCCCCCGCACCGTGGCGGGGAAGAGGCGGCGCAGGCGCTTCTCCAGACCGCTGATGAGCTTCCCGATGGCGGCCACCGGGTGGGGGAAGCCGTGGGGGTCCCCCAGGATCAGGTCCATGCCGAACCCGATCAGCAGGGCGTACAGAGACCATTTCATCCCATCGTCTCCTCGCGTTGAAAGGTGAAGAGGTACACCGGGTTCTGCCCTGTCATGAGGTGATAGGGCCCGGCTTTGCGGCTTCGCGCGGCGGTGAGGGAGACCGCCTCCGTTTTCAGAAAGTCAAAGTCCCTCATACACGCCGCCAGCTCCCCCACGGACTCCAGGGTGACTGCCGTGGCCGCGATGCGCACCCCGGGATTTTTCGCCAGAAGCAGGGCAATAATGTCCCGCAGGTTCCCGGAACTGCCGCCGATGAAGGCATGGGTGGGAGCGGGCAGGTCCCGGCAGACATCTGGGGCGCTCCCGGGGACAATTTCGATGTTCTTTACATGAAAGCGCTCCCGGTTCTCCGCAAGGAGGGCCAGGGCCTCCGCCTTTTTCTCCACGGCGTACACCCGGCCCCGGCGGGCGGCCAGGGCCATCTCAACGGACACGGACCCGGTCCCCGCGCCGATGTCCCAGCACACCGCGTCCCCGGTGAGGCGCAGGCGGGAGAGGGCCAGGGCCCGAACCTCGCTCTTGGTCATGGGCACCGGCTCCCCCTGGGAGCGCTGGAACAGCCCGTCCGGCAGACCCGGCGCGAAGGGGACCGCGTTCTCGTTCTCGATCAGCACCGCGCTCAGGGGATCGAAGGTCCCGCCGGAGAGCTCCGCCGCCGTGCCGGAGGTGACCGTCTCCTCCGGGTAGCCCAGCCGCTCCCCCACGCTGACCCGCACCTCCCCCAGGCCCGCCGACGCCAAGGCCCGGCAGAGGTCTGTTACACCATCCGCGCCCCCCACCAGGGCGAAGACCCGGCGGTTCTGGTAAACATCCGGCACGATGTCGCCGTCCCGGCCGTGGAGGCTCAGAGGGCGCACGTCCTCATAGGAGGTGTGGAGCCGGGCGCAGAGGACCTGCATGGAGCTGAGCCCCGGCAGGACCTCCACCCGGCAGTCCTCCAAAAGGGGCAGGAGCTTCCGCGCCCCGCTGAAGAACCCGCTGTCCCCGCTGAGGACCACCGTGAACCGGCGGCAGTCCGGGTGCTCCCGGATGCACTGGGCAATGGCCTCCGGAGCGACGGCCCGGCAGGTCCGCTGTCCCGGTGCGGCGTGTTGGAGCATCCGCTCCGCGCCGATGAGGCAGTCCGCCCCGGCGATGGCCCGGCGGACCTCCCCGGTCATGGCCTCCGCGCCTCCGGGGCCGATGCCCGCCAGGGTCACCCGGGGCCGGAAACGGAGGCCGAAGCGCTCTTTCAACAGGGCCATGGCGGCAGAAAAGTCCAGGCCCTCCCGCTGGGGCGGACGGCCCACCACCACCAGGACCGCCCCGGCGTCCCGGGCGGCGGCGGCCTTCTCCTCGAAGCCGCCGGGGCCTCCGGCGTCCTTGGTGACCAGATATTTTGCCCCCACGGCGCGGAGCATGGCCGTGTTCATCTCCCGGGAGAAGGGGCCCTGCATGGCGATGACGTGGTCCGGGGCCAGTCCCGCCTCTTGGCAGGACCGCAAGGACGCCTCCATAGGCAGGACCCGGGCGTAACAACGCCCGGCAAAATCCAATAGGCCGGAATATTTCTTCAATTCTTTACTTCCGGTAGTCAAAAGGACGTTCCCCTCCGTGCGCTCCAGGTACGCCACAGCGCCCTCGATGTCCGGCACCCGGACCGCGCCCTCCGCATCCCCGGCGGAGGACCGCAGGAGGCGCAGGTACTCCGTCCCCGTCCGCTCACAGGCGGCGGCGATGTTCTCCGTCACGGCGGCGGCGTAGGGGTGGGTGGCGTCCACCACCAGGTGGAACTGCTCCCGCCGGAACAATTTCTCCATCTCCTCCTCTGTCAGCCGCTCATGGGAGACGGTCAGGCCCTCCCAAGGCGTCAGGAGGCTCCCGCCGTACTCCGTGGCCACGCAGGCGGTGACGGAGACGCTTTCTCCCTCCAGGAGCTCGATGAGCTCCCGGCCCTCGGTGGTCCCGGCGAAGACGCACAGCTTCTTACACATCCCGGTACCCCCTGGGGGTCACCAGCGCGCCGCCAAGCACACGGGTCTGACTGTTCCCCACGAAGACGGTGCAGAACATGTCCGCCGGGAAGTCCCGCAGGGATTGCAGGTCCATGACCTCCCGGCTCTCCCCCTCCCGGCCGATGTTCCGGGCCACGCCGCAGGGCCGGTCTGCCGGAAGGCGCCGCAAAAGGATGTCGCAGGCCCGCCGCAGGTAGTCGGGACGGCCCTTGCTGGCGGGGTTGTAGAGCACCACGGCCAAATCCGCCTCCGCCGCGGCCTCCAGACGTTTCTCAATCTTCTCCCAGGGCGTCAGCCGGTCGCTGAGGCTGATGACGGCGAAGTCGTGGGTCAGGGGCGCGCCCAGCGGGGCCGCGCCGGAGCAGGCGGCAGTGAGCCCGGGGACCACCTCGATCTCCGGCTCCGCCGCCTCCCCGCGCAGCTGGAAGAGCAGTCCCGCCATACCGTAGATGCCGCTGTCCCCGGAGCAGACCATGGCGGTCCGTTTCCCGGACCGGGCGCTCTCCAGGGCCATACGGCAGCGGTCCGCCTCCCTGGTCATGGGGGTGGAGAGGAACTCCTTGTCCGGGTAGCGGTCCCGCACCAGGTCGATGTAGACGCCGTAGCCGATGATGACCTCGCTCTCCGCCAGGGCCCGGTCCGCCCGGACCGTCATGTTATCGTAATCCCCGGGGCCGATGCCCACCACTGTCAGTTTTTCCAAAATGTACCTCCTCCCCTTCTTTCGGAAAAGAAGAGGTTTTTCAGATTTGTTCGCAAAACCGGACGATCTCGGCCCTTCGGGGCTCCACTGCCTCCCTGTACTCCACGGAACACAGGCCGAGGCTTCCGCAGCGCTCGATCTCCAGGTGGCCGTAGAAGTGCTCGATGCTGGAAATGACCCGCTGGCACTCCGGCATACCGGGCCCCGTGCGCAGGGCGATGGCATACCCCCTTTTGCCGCCGCTGAGGGTCGCGTGGGGCTCGTGGGTGTTGCACCAGGGGGTGCAGCGGTCAATGAACGCCTTGAACTGCCCCGGGACGTCCGCCCAGTAGGAGGGGGACACGCAGACGATCACGTCCGCCCGCTCAAACCGGGCCATGAGCGCGTCGACGCCGTCGTGCTGGACGCATTCCGCCGTGGTGTGACAGCGCCTGCACCCCCGGCAGAAGTGGATGTCGTAGTCGTCGATGCAGGCGCACTCCGTGGAATACCTTTCGCCGAGGCAGTCGGAGACGATCTTGACGATCTCCGCCGTGGCCCCGTCTCGGACGGGACTGCAATTGATCACCAGCGCGTTCATGTTCACTCCCCCTTCCAGACGTATTCCATGCCATAGCACCGCTCGTTGACCTCGCCGGAGAGGTAGTCGGTCCCGTCCTGGGCGGCGATGCGGAAGCCGCACTTCTCATGCACGCCCAGAGACGGCATATTTTTCTTCCCCACGCAGTCCCGCAGGCGGAAGGGCCCCTCTTTTTTCAATTCGGTCAGGACCGCCTCCAGCAGGCGGGCGGCGCACCCCTGCCGCCGGAAGTCCGGATGGGTCGAGAGGGCCTCCAGGTAGTAGTCCCCCGGCGAGAGTTCGGTCAGCCGCAGAGCGCTGACCCACACCCCATTCTCCTCCAGGACCCAGTACGTATTACCCGGCTTGGAGAAGAAGTCCGTCTCCAGGTAGTGCAGGAAGTCCTGCTCCACCCGGGCCAGGGCCTGGGCCTTGTCCTTCATATCGGGATAGAAGTAGTCCGTATTTTCGATGTTGTCCTCCCGATAAATATCCATCAGCCGCCGCCCGTCCACCCGGGCGAAGGTCTCAAGTCTCCTCAGCATCGTCCGTCCCCTTTCGGAACTCCGTGGAAAAGTCAGGGCTGTAGAGGCGCGAGCGCAGGTACTTGTCCCCCATGCAGTCCCCCACGATGATGAGGGCGGTCTTTTTGATGTTGCCCGCGCCGATGGTCTCCGGCAGGGTGTCCACGGTACAGCGCAGGATCATCTCGTCCGGCCAGGTGGCCTTGTAGACCACGGCGGCGGGGGTCTCCGGCGGGTAGCCCCCAGCCAGCAGGTCCTCCCGGACCTTGTCGGCCAGACCGGCGCTCAGAAAGAGGACCATGGTGGCCTGGTGGGCCGCGAAGGAGCGCAGGCTCTCCCGGTCCGGCACCGGGGTCCGCCCGGCGGCACGGGTGATGATGACGCTCTGGCTCACGTCCGGCAGGGTGTACTCCGCCCGCAATGACGCCGCCGCGCCGCAGAAGGAGCTGACCCCCGGGCACACGTCGTACTCCACCCCCAGGGCCTCCAGCTGGTCGAACTGCTCCCGCACCGCGCCGTAGATGCTGGAGTCCCCGGTGTGCAGGCGCACCGTGGTCTTTCCCGCGGCCTCCGCCGCCTTCACCACGTCCAGCACCTGCTCCAGGGTCATCTGCGCGCTGTTGTGGATCTCACAGCCGGGCTTCGTGTACTCCAGGAGCGCCGGATTCACCAGGCTCCCCGCGTAGATCACCACGTCCGCCTCCTCCAGCAGACGGGCCCCCCGCACCGTGATCAGATCCGCCGCGCCGCTCCCGGCGCCTACAAAATGTACCATAGATTCCTCCTCGTAGGTTTGACGTGTCTTCCTTTCTTCTTTGTGTACAAAGAAGAAAGGAAGCGAAAGAAGAAAAACTTTTTGTCCGCAAAGCTTACGCTTTGCTCACTTTTTCTGTTTGGCGAAGAACTGGTCCACCTCTTTTTTGATCTCCTCCGGCTTGGAGGTCTTGATGAGATACCCCGACGGGTTCAGGGGCATGACGTCGATCATCGTCTTCGGGTCCCGGCGTCCGGTGAGGAAGATCACCGGCACGTCCGCGAACGCCTCGTCCGAGCGGAGCATCTCCAAAGTCTGCTTCCCGTCGCACACGGGCATCTCGTAGTCCAGGAGCACCAGGTCCGGCCGGTCCAGACTGATGGTCCTGATCGCCGCCACGCCGGAGGACGCCAGGGACACCTCATAGGTCCCCCCCAGCAGCTGCCGCATGGCCTCCCGGATGGTCATGGAGTCGTCCACCACCAGCACCTTGCGCTTGTGGTCCCGCTCCGTCTGCCGGGCCTGGGCCGCCCGCTGGGCCAGGTACTTCTCCACCTCGTCCGTGGCGTTGCCGTGGGCCAGGGGCGTGCCCACGCCCTGCTGGAGCAGGTGGGGCGCGATGATGCAGTAGGCGAAGTAGCCCGCGCCGGTGTTGAACAGCAGGCTCGCCTGGAACTTCTCCCGCCGGAAGACCGCCTTGAGCTGCTCGTAGTCCAGCAGGTTCTCCTCCTTGAGCTCATAGCCCTCCAGGACCGGGAAGGACTCCAGCACCCGCCCCACGAACTGCCGGGCCGTATACCGGGCCGCGTGGACCAGCATATTGTCCAGCTTGTTGGACTCAAAACCCATCACCTTGCCCACGGTGTTGATGAGAAGCTTCTCCTCAAAGGCCAAAATGACCTCCATCCGCTGCTCCGTCTGGTCCGTGCCGTAGACCAGGCGGTAGTACACGCCCTCGCCGAACTTCTCCCCGCCGTAGGCGTCGCTGACCATGTGGGACTCCAGGTGGAACAGGTCGAAGACCAGCTGGATGATGACTTTTTTGAGGGCCTCCAGATCCTCGCCGGGGAGCTGGTTCTCCCACTGCCGGGGCCGGTGCCCCGTGATGGCCTGGTCCTCGGTGAGGGTGTGGCCGATGAGCCACCCGGCGCAGACCCCCAGGAAGTGCTCCACCGCGTCCGGGGAGTACCTGGTCTGCTCCAGCTCCTGCTCCAGGGCCGGGAGGGTGTTGGTCCGGAAGCTCTGGTGGATGCGCCGGTGCTGCTCCAGACCCTTGTACCCGATGGACTCCATGTAGGCCTCCTCATCGGCGAAGTGCTTCATGGTGTGGCCCTTGAAAAACTTGATGCCCTCCTGACAGGCCCACTGGCTGTCCTTCTCCTCCTCCTGGAAGGCGAAGAGGCGGTTGATGATCTTAAAGAGCCGCTGGTGCTCCTGGTCGATGGTATCGACCCCAATGTTGAATGATTCCTGCCACTCGATCTGATTCATAGTACGCTCCTTTTCTGCCGCGCTCTGTCCGCCGCGGCGATTTTTTATTGACGCCTGCCCAACGGGCAGGATCGGATACAGTTCAAAAGGGCCTCCGCGTTCTCCGTCCGGCCCAGGATGCCGTAGACCTTGGAGAAGAGCACGGTCCCCACCTCCAGGTCCTCCCCGGCCCGGGCGGACAGGTGGAAAGCCGCTCTCCGGGTGAGCCGCTCCAGGGTCTCCCGGTACACCCCCGCCTCCCGGAGGATGCGCAGGGCGTCGTCGCAGGCCGCGCACTCCAGGAGCTCCCCCAGGCGCTCCGGGGGCGCTCCCGCCGCACCGGCGTGGGCCGCGAGGATCTCCATCCGGCAGTCGCCCCAGCGGGAGTGGGTGTTGAGCATCCCTCCGGCGAGCTTCACCAGCTTTCCCACATGGCCCACCAGCAGGGCCCCGGAAAAGCCCAGCTCCCGGCAGAGGTCCAGGGCATCGCCGATGAAGTTGGAGGTCTGCACCGCCAGCGCCGGGTCCAGCCCCAGGCCGTCCCGGATGAACTCTGAGCCGTAGTTGCCCGGGGTCAGCAGGACGTAGCAGTCCCCCGCCGCCCGCCGCTGGCTCAGCTCCGCCCGGATGGTGCCCACCAGGGCCCCGTCGCTCATGGGCTCCACGATGCCTGTGGTCCCCAGGATGGAGATGCCCCCCGCGATGCCCAGGCGGGGGTTGAAGGTCTTTTTCGCCAGGCGCTCCCCCTCGGGCACGGAGATGACCGCCTCCAGCCCGCCGGACCAGTCCGCCAGGGCGCAGACCTCCTCCAGGTTCTCCCGGATCATCCGCCGGGGGACGCTGTTGATGGCCGCCGCGCCCACCGGCTGGTCCAGGCCGGGCTTCGTCACCCGGCCCACGCCGGGGCCGCCGTCGATGACGATCCCCGGCTCCTCCCGCCGGGACACCCGGGCGAAGATGAGGGCGCCGTCGGTCACGTCCGGGTCGTCCCCCGCGTCCTTGGCGATGGCGCAGGAGACGTAACCGGGGCCGGTCTCCACCTCCCGCACCTCCAGCTCCAGCCGGATGCCCTTGGGCGTCAGCAGGGCGACGGTCTCCAGCCGCCGCCCGGTCAGGAGCATCACAGCCGCCGCCTTCGCCGCCGCCGCCGCGCAGGACCCCGTCGTGTAGCCCAGGCGCAGTTTTTTGCCGTCTTTTACGATGTATTCTTCCATAGTCTCACCTTGTCCTTCTTTTCTTCTTTGTGTACAAAGAAGAAAAGAAGCAAAAGAAGAAAAACTTTTTGTCCGCAAAGCTCCGCTTTGCTCATGTTATACGCCGAAGCGGGTAATCAGACCGATTACCACCGCCAGCACTCCGGCAATGCGGCTCCCCAATGTCAGTTTTTTGTGGTCCCAGTGGTCCCAAGCCTTGGGCCAGCAGGGGAACACGATCAGGCTCAGGCCGTAGAGGACCCAGGCGATGTTATCGAAGATTCCGTTTTTGAAAATGGCCCCCATTACCAAAAGCAGTATAAAAACGACAATTCGCCCCATAAATGAGGTCCTGATTTTCTCAAACATGCCCTTCCCCTATCTTTTGATCTGATACAGCATCGCATTACAGATCGCCGCCGCCACGTTGCTGCCGCCCTTCCGCCCCCGGGCGACGATGTAGGGGACATCCGCGGTCATGATGAGCTCCTTGCTCTCCACCACGTTGACGAACCCCACAGGCACGCCGATGACCAGCGCCGGGGATACACGCCCCGCGTCTATCAGCTCCTTGAGGGCGATGAGGGCGGTGGGCGCGTTGCCGATGGCGAAGATGCACGGTTTCTCCAGATTTGCGGCCCGCTCCATAGAGACGATCGCCCGTGTGACGCCCCGCTCCCTGGCCTCTTCGGCCACGTCGGGGTCGGACATGAAGCAGTGGACCTCCCCGCCCAGCTGGGCGAGGATGGTCTTGTTGATGCCGGAGCGGGCCATCTGGGTATCGGTGACGATATCGCACCCGCCCCGCAGTGCCTCGATGCCCTTCCCCACCGCGTGCGCGGAGAAGCGGAGGTTCTCCACATAGTCGAAGTCCGCCGTGGTGTGGATGACCCGCTTGATGACCAGCTCGTTTTCCGGGTCCAGGAGGCGGTCCCCCAGCTCCCGGGTGATGATCTCAAAGCTGCACTTCTCGATGTCCATGGGCTTGATGGCTTTCAGCATGGCGTTTCTCCTTCAAACAGGCTTCATAAAAATTTTTCGCAAACTCCGGGTTGGCGCAGAAGTGGAAGTGGGGGAACCCGGCATAGAGCCGGTCCGTGGCCACGGCGCAGTCCCAGGTCTTCCCGGTGGACTTCTCCGCCGTGAAGTCCACGCCGGGGCACTGGGCGTCCCAGTGGTGGAACTCGTGGCCCCGGATGGCCTCCCCGGCCCGGCAGAGGAGGTTGTCCTTTTTCGCCCGCAGCGTCACGTAGCCGAAGCGGGTGAGGCGGTGGTTGTCGAAGCACCTCCCCGGCAGGAAGCCCGTCATGGGGTGCTCCCCGATGGCCTCCGTCAGGTACATGAACCCGCCGCACTCGGCGATGCAGGGCGTCCCCCGCTCCAGCGCGGCCCGGACGGAGGCGCGCATGGCCTCGTTCGCCGCCAGCCGCTCCCCGTAGAGCTCCGGATATCCGCCGCCCAGGTAGACGCCGTGGATGTCCTCCGGCAGGGCGGGGTCCTCCAGGGGGCTGAAGGGGACCAGCTCCGCCCCCATGTCCTCCAGGACCTCCAGGCTGTCCTCGTAGTAGAAGCAGAACGCCTTGTCCCGAGCCACGGCGATGCGGACCGCCTCCCCGTACCGGGGCAGAGCCAGGGTCTCATAGGCCAGCGGCGGGGCGGTCCCCGCCAGCTCCAGGAGGCCGTCCAGGTCGACGGTCTCCTCCGCCTGACGGGCCAGGGCCGCAAGCTTCTCCTTCAGATCCGCCACCTCCGCGGCGGTGACCAGGCCCAGGTGGCGGCTCTCCAGGGCGCAGTCCGGCATCCGGGGCAGGTACCCCAGGGGCCGCACCCGGTCCCCGAACCGCTCCCGGATGGCCCCGGCCAGGGCCGGGTAGGTCCCGGCGGTACAGCGGTTGAGGAGGACCCCCCGGATGCCGCTGTCCGCCTGAAAGTTCAAAAATCCCTCCACCACCGCCAGCACCGAGAGGGACGCCCCCTTGGCGTCTACCACCAGCACTGCGGGACTGCCCGTCTCCCGGGCGGTCTCCCAGGTGCTGGAGCGTGAGGTGGTCAGGCCCATGCCGTCGTAATAGCCCATGACGCCCTCAATGACGGCCACATCCCGGTCAGCGCCGCCCCGGGCCAGGAGGGCGCGGAGCGTTGGGGGGGAGAAGAAGAATAAGTCCAGGTTTCCGCTCTTGGCCCCGATGACGCGGCTGTGGAACATGGGGTCGATGTAGTCGGGGCCGCACTTGAAGGCCCCCACCTTCAGCCCCCGGTCCACCAGGGCCTGGAGCACGGCGCAGGCGGCGGTGGTCTTGCCGCAGCCGCTCCCGGTGCCCGCCAGTACCAGGCGGGAGAGTGTTTTTTCCATGTTTCCTCCCCTTCCGTGGGATGTTTCTTCCGGTTATCCAGCGTCTATTTTAGCCCTTTGAGAAGGGGCTTGTCAACAGGAAACCGTCAAGAGGAGACGAAATTGATTTACCGCCTCAAAACAAAAAATCCCGGCTATAACTCCCGGCTGTCAAAAGGCAGGTTTTGATAACCAGGTCCTTGTTCCGAAGCCGGCAAAAAAGGCGTACTTTAAAGCCTCCCGGAAAGCTGAAACTGTCCTTGACATCCCGCCTCTGACCGCTTAGAATAGAGGTGTAAACGGGGCGGCGTCCTCCGGGCGCAAACATGCGGACCTGTTTCAAGGGAGGAGATATGCTATGAAATTTTCCAGCAAAGCGAAAAACTCCGGGCAGTCGCCCATGCGGAAGTTCCATCCCTACGCGGTGGCGGCCCAGGCCGCCGGGAAGACGATCTATCAGCTCAACATCGGTCAGCCGGACATCGAGACCCCGCCCCAGTTCTTCGAGGCGGTGCGCAATTTCCACCCGGCGGTGCTGGAGTACGCCCCCTCTCCCGGGATGCCCGTGCTCATTGACGCCATCCGGAAGTACTACGACGGCCTGAATATACACTTCGACAAGGACGAGATCCTCATCACCACCGGCGGCAGCGAGGCCATCCAGATCATCTTCAACTGCATCCTGGAGGACGGCGACGAGGTCCTCATCCCCGAGCCCTACTATCCCAACTACAACACCATGATCAACGCCTGCAGCGCGGTCATCCACCCCATCCACACCTCCCCCGAGGACGGCTATCACTACGCCAGCCGGGAGAAGATCGTCTCTGAAATCACCCGGCGCACCCGGGCCATCGTCTGCATCAACCCCGGCAACCCTACCGGCGCGGTCCTCACCCATGAGGAGATGCGCATGATGGTGGACATCGCCAAGGAGTACGGCCTCTTCATTATCGGCGACGAGGCCTACCGGGAGTTCGTCTATGACGGCGGCCCCCTCCAGTCCCTGGCCTCCTTCGACGATGCGGCGGAGAACGTGGTGGTCATCGACACTGTCTCCAAGCGCTTTTCCGCCTGCGGGGCCCGGGTAGGGTGCATCCTCTCCCGGAACAAGGAGCTCATGGGCGAGGCGCTCAAGTTCTGTCAGGCCCGTCTGGCCGTGGCCACCATCGATCAGGTGGCCTCCGCCGCCCTCTACGACGTGGGGCCGGAGTACTTCGACGCCGTCCGGGAGGAGTACGCACGCCGCCGGGACACTGTGGTGGAAAAGCTCCAGCAGATCCCCGGCGTGGTGTGCAGCCACCCCAAGGGGGCCTTCTACCTCATGGCGAAGCTCCCCATCGACAACGCCGACGACTTCCAGAAGTGGCTCCTCACCGACTTTGACGACAACGGCGACACCGTCATGTTCGCCCCCGGCGAGCCCTTCTACACCACCCCCGGCAAAGGGGCCAACGAGATTCGTATCGCCTACGTCCTCAAGCAGGAGGCTCTGGAGCGGGCCATGGACCTGCTGGCCAAGGGCATCGCGGCCTACAACGCCCGGAGCTGAGCGGCCATGGATCATCTGCTGGAAGAGATCGCCGCTCTGGTCCGTCAGGCGGGGGAGATCATGCTCTCCGCCCGGGACATCGGGGCGCGGACCCATGAGAAGACCTCCGCCGCGGACCTGGTGACGGACTACGACGTGGCGGTGGAGGCCTTTCTGAAGGAGAACCTGCCGCCCCTGGTCCCAGGCTCCGTGTTCTGCGGGGAGGAGGAGCTGGAATATGTGGACCCCGGCAGGGGCTGGGCCTTCATCGTCGACCCCATCGACGGCACCACCAACTTTGTCCGGGGACTGAGCCAGAGCGCCGTCTCCGTGGCCCTTGCCCGCGATGGACGGGTCGAGTACGGCGTGGTCTGGAACCCCTACCGGGACGAGCTCTTTACTGCCAAACGGGGCGGCGGGGCCTTCCTCAACGGAGCGCCCATCCACGTCACGGAGCGCCCTCTCTCCGAGGGGATCTTCGGCATGGGCACCGCCATCTACCGCCGGGAGTACATCGAGCCCACCATGAAGGTCACGGAACAGCTCCTCCGCCGCAGCTGCGACTTCCGCCGCCTGGGGGCCGCGTCCCTGGACATCTGCTGTGTGGCCTGCGGCCGCACCGACGCCTTCTTCGAGTTCAGCCTCTTCCCCTGGGACTACGCCGCCGCCAGCCTCATCCTCACCGAGGCCGGGGGAGCCCTCTGCACCATGGAGGGCGAGCCGGTGCCTATAGACCGCCGGTGCAGCGTCTGGGCGGCGAACCGGGTCAACTTCCCCATTTTGAAGGAGCTGGAATTCTGACTTCACATTGCGAAAACCACGGTCCGCCGTATGACGGGCCGTGGTTTTTGTGCTACTCCTTCACTTGGAGCATCTCCAGCGGGTTCTTTCCCGTAACGGCGGAGACAATCTGCATCCGGTCCGCAGTCTTGACGCCCCTCCAAAAGCCGGACAGCGCCCTCCATGTCCGCGTTGGCGGCGCCGCTCAGCGTGCCCGCCGCCCGGCAGCAGCTCCCCAGCCGCTCTGTCTCCTGGCGGATGAGCGGAAGATTTTCCGTCAAAAAAGCCCCCGCGCCGCGGAAAACGGCGGGGGACTATATTACACCGGGGGCCGCTCCGGCAGGAGGACCTCCACGATCCCCGCGCCGTCCATATCCGGGTAGAACCGGACGGTCCAGGGGCAGGGGGGGATCTCCACCGGCTCCTCCGGCGGGGCGGAGGCCTCCAGGGCCTGGGGGAGCTCCCCGTCCTCCGGCGGCGGTTCCTCTTCAGGCGGGGCGTCCGTGTCCGGAGAAGGCTCCTCCGGTTCCTCAGACAGGGCGGGCTCCTCCTCCGGCGCTTCGTTGGAGGGCGGCGTCTCCTGGGCGGAGGATTCTTCTCCATCTGCAGGCTCCTGGGGTGGCCCGGCGTCCTCCGGCGGAGGCGCGGGTACGTCCTCCTTCTCCCCCCGGCAGAGCTCCTGCCAAAGGGCCTCCACGGCGGCGCGGACCTCCTCCCGGCGCATATCCCGGATGAAGCGGGCGGTGAGCCGGTGGTGGTCCTCCCGGACGGAGAGGCGCAGAAGGTCCACCAGGGACTGGCAGTCGGAGAGGCTCATCATGGCCTCGATGTCCTCCGCGTCCTCCCGGTAGCTCATTCGGAAGGTGAAGGTGCTGTAGCCGTCGCTGGGCTCGTAGTCAAAGGTCATGTTCTCCAGCAGGTAGGACCCGGGGATGGTCTCCCGGCGGACCTCCCAGGAGGCGGAGCGGGCCTGACCGTACCCCGCGGCCTCGCCGTAGCCCCGGATGACGCACTCCTCCGCCCGCTGCTCCACCTGCATGAGAAGGGAGTTGACCAGGTCCTGATAGTTCTCCGCCTTGAGGGTGTCCTCGGCGGCGGAGTCCCAGTAGCGGTCCGCATAGGGCTCCACCACGCTGTAGGAACGCTCCAGCAGGGACACACAGCCCCCCAGGAGCAGGCAGGCGCTCAGCACGGCCAGCAGGATCAGGTTTTTCACGGTCCCGCCTCCTTTCCCGTCAGTCGTCCATGTCCTCGAAAGCCTCCAGGCCCCGCTTGGGGGCGGCCTTGCTGTCCCCGTGGCGGACGAAGCACATGGTCACGAAGCTCAGCGCCACGAAGCAGGCCGCGTAGGGGAAGAGGATCTGGTAGCTGATGTGCTTCATGAGGGTGCCCGCAAGGACGGGGGTGATGACCTGCGCGGCCATGGATGCGGTGTAGTAGTACCCGGTGAACTTGCCCACGTCGCTGCCCCGGCACATCTCCACCACCATGGGCAGGCTGTTGACGTTGATGGCCGCCCAGGCCAGGCCCACCAGGGCAAAGGCGGCGTACATCGGCGGTGTGATGGTGTGGGACCAGCGGGTGAGGAGGAAGCCGGTGAAAAAGCATACGGACAGCAGTGCCGCACCGCATAAGACCGTCTTCCTCCGCCCCACCTTGGAGGCCACGATGCCGATGGGGATATAGGACACGATGGCCCCCACGGTGGCCACCATAAGGCAGGCGGCCGTACCGCCCACGCCCTCGCCCATGACTTCGGACACGTAGGTGGAAAACCAGGTGGTGACACCGTTGTAGCCCACGTACCACAGGGCGATGGAGGCCAGGAGAAAGCCCAGGCTCCGCTTCACCGGGGCGGGGAGCTTTTCGCCGCCGCTTCCGTCGTCCTCGGCTAAGTTCCACTCCGGGTGCTTCTGCTCCAGGGCCCGGTTGGCGGCGGAGAGCTTCGGCTCCCGGATGGTCAGGAGCATCACGCCCACCGCGATGAGCATGATCCAGGACACGATGATGAAAAGGGGCTGGTAGTTCACATGGTCCAGGCCCTGGGTCTTGGCCGTGGGGTAGAGCAGGGCCGTCACGCCCAGGTACAGCACGCCCCCCACCGCGCCCATGAGGTTGATGATGGCGTTGGCCTTGCTCCGCAGGGGCTTGGCCGTCACGTCGGGCATCAGCGCCACCGCCGGGGAGCGGTAGGTCCCCATTGCCACCAGCAGGAGGCCCAGGACGATGACGAAGCTCACCAGCTTGAAGGGCGCGGCCTGGGCGGCGTAGCTGTTGTCCAGGACGGGCAGGAGGTTCATGAGCACTACCGCCGCCCCGGTGCCGCCCAGGATGAAGGGCGTGCGCCGGCCCAGCCGGGTCTCTTTGCACTTGTCCGAGAGGCTTCCGAAGAGCGGGAGAAGAAAGAGCGCCAGGATGTTGTCCGCCGCCATGATGATCCCGGTGAGGGATTCGTCCATGTGGAAGGTCTTTCCCAGGATGAGGGGCACCAGGTTGTCATACATCTGCCAGAAGGCGCAGATGGAGAGGAATGCCAGCCCCACCAGGACGGTCCGCCTGTTGTCCAGCTTCAATTCGTTCATCGTTTTTCTCCCTTCAGCATGACACACAACTTCGCTCAGGGCTTGCGCCCGATGTACATGGCGTGCTCCGACCAGGACAGGAACTCCGGGAGCTCCAGGTACTTCTTCGCAAGAGCGATCCACTGCTCGAACTCCGCCGCGTCCCGCTCCAGGAGCTGGGGCTCGTTGGGGGCCAGGATGCCCTCCTGTCCAAAGAAGCGGAGCTTCTCCAGGCCGAACCGCTCCATAAAGGGCAGGATGTTCCGCTGGTGGTAAAAATATGCCGTGGTGAAATCCGGCCCGCCGTAGTCCTGTCCTGACGCCGCGGCCTGGATGATGGCCGCGGTATTAGGATCGGCGCAGTCCGCCGCGATATGGCCTGCGTTTTGCAGGTCATAGATGACCCGGGCAAAGACCATAATGAACGACACATACAGTTTTCCGCCGGGCTTCAGGTGCCGGAGGGCGATCTCCACTGCCCGCACCCGGTCCGCCTCGTCCGTTAGGTGGTACAGCGGGCCCATGAGGAACACATGGTCATACTGTCCCAGGCCCAGGTCCTCCAGCTCCAGGCAGTTTTGGGCGTAGGCGGTCAGGGAGACCCCGGCCTCCGCGGCCTTCCGCCGGGCAAGGTCCACGTTCGCCTCGGACAGCTCCGCCAGCGTGACGGCACAGCCCTTTTGCGCGTAGTGGATGCTGTAGCGTCCCGGTCCGCCGCCGATGTCCAGGATGGCGTCCCCGGGGCGGACGTACTTGTCCATCATCCAGGTGGTCAAAAGAAACTCCACCGGGTGCCGGGACCCGAGCCGGTCCCACTCGTGCTCCGCGCCCCGGTTGTAGTACTGCCGGACGGTCTCGATGTTCTCTTTCATGTGCTGCGCTCCTTTTCCCACACCCTGTGGAGGGCGGCGATATCCTGAAACGTCCAGGCGGGCTGGACCGCGCTGGAGGCCAGGTCCGCCTCCGTGCCCTCGCCGGAGAGGACGAAAGCGGTGTCGATGCCGGCGTTTACGCCGCTGGCGATATCGGTATAGAGCCGGTCCCCCACCATGACCGCCTGGGCGGGAGCGAACCCGGTCCGCTCCAGGGCCAGGAGGGCCATGGCGGGCTGGGGCTTGCCGATGACCCGGGGGCGGCGTCCGGCGGCCCGGAAGAGCATCTCGCAGACGCTCCCGCAGTCGGGCACGGAGCCGTACCAGGTGGGGCACACCCAGTCCGGGTTGGTGGCGATGAAGTCCACGCCCCGGTTTAAGAGGATGCAGGCGTCCTCCAGTTTCCGGAAGGTCAGCTCCGTGTCAAAGCCGGTGAGGAGGCAGTCGATCTCCTCCTCCAGCCGGTCCGTCACCGGGATGCCCGCCTCACGAAGCTGGTCCCGGAAGCTCTCCGTCCCGAAGGCGTAGCACTTCCGGTACCCGGGTCCCCTGCGCAGGTCCGCGATGAGGGCGTCCACGGAGGTCAGAAAGTCCTCCCGCACGGCAGAGATGCCCATGCGGCCCAGCTTCGCGATGTAGGCGTCCACGGACTTGGAGGAGTTGTTGGTGAGGAAGAGGTACCGTCCCCCCGCCGCCCGGACGGCCTCCAAAAAGGGCAGGGTCCCCGGGAACAGGTCCTCGTCCAGATAGATGGTGCCGTCCATGTCCAGCAGGAACAGGCGCTTTTCTCCCAGGGATGCCATAAGAGGTCCTCCTTATCTCTCCATCTTCCAATAGGCCACGCTGTAGGGCGGGAGTTCACTGCCGCCGCCGAAGTCGTGCGTCTCCCCGGTGATGAGGTCCGCCGCAGTGCCGCACCCGGCGTCGAAGTGGGCGGTGTAGGGGGCGGCGTCGGCGTTGACGGCCACCAGGACCCGCTCGCCGTCCGCGGCCCGCTCGAAGATGATCTGCCTGTTGGTGAGGACCACGTTGCGGTAGGCGCCGTGACAGAGGGCATGGCTGTTCTTGTGGGCCTCCGCCAGACGGGAGATGAACTCCGTCAGCTCATTGCTCTCCGGCTTCTCGATCGCCGGACGGAGGGCGTTGTCGCCCTGGGACTTCTTCCCCTGGAGGCCCCACTCACTGCCGTAGTACACCGCCGGCACGCCGGGCATCCCGAAGAGGATGCCGTAGGCGGGGCGCAGGTGCTCCGGGTCGGTGAGGATGCTGGCGATGCGCTCCACGTCGTGGTTGTCCAGGAAGCTGAGGAGGTGTTTCCCCTTGTAGAGGGTCCAGTTCTCCGGCCCGAACTGACGGGCGAGGCTGTGGCCGATCTCAAAGAGGTTCATGGAGTTGAAGCTGGACCAGAGGCCCTTGTAGCACTCGTAGTTGGTGACGGAGTGGCACATCTGATCGCTCATCCAGCGGTTGTAGTCGCCGTGAAGGGTCTCGCCCATGAGGACGAAGTCCGGCTTCACGCCGCCCACAAAGTTCCGGAGCTGGCGCAGGTAGTCGGGGCTGAGGCAGTAGGCCACATCCAGGCGCAGTCCGTCAATATCGAACTGGTCCACCCAGTCGCGGATGGCGTCAAACTGGTGCTGGACCACGGCGGGGTTGTTTAGGTTGAGCTTCACCAGCTCGTTGTGGCCCTCCCAGCCCTCGTACCAGAAGCCGTCGTTGTAGTTGGTATTGCCGTCGAAGCTGATGTGGAACCAGTCCTTATAGGGGCTGTCCCACTTCTTCTCCTGCACGTCCCGGAAGGCCCAGAAGCCCCGGCCCACATGGTTGAAGACCCCGTCCAGCATCACCCGCAGTCCCGCGGCGTGGAGGGCGTCACAGACCTCTTTGAAGTCCTCGTTGGTGCCCAGGCGGCAGTCCACCTGGCGGTAATCCCGGGTGTCGTAGCCGTGGCGGTCGCTGTCGAAGAGGGGGTTGAAGAGCACCGTGTCCGCCCCCAGGTCCCTGATGTGCTCCACCCAGTCCAGGACGCGCAGGATCCGGTGGGACGGCGCGCCGTCGTTCTCTCTGGGAGCCCCACAGAGGCCCAGAGGATAGATCTGATAGATAACCGCATTGTCAAACCACATATTGATCTCCTTCCTGCCGGGTCTCTCCCGGCTCGGTATGGGGATAGTATACAGGAAAACTGCCGGGATGTCAAAAAAACCTTGTAGGTTCCGCCCGCCGGGCTCGGACCAGGAGCATCATGGGCCGGCGCAGCTCGTCCGCCATGCCGGGGAGGTCCATCATCTCCGCCGGGGGCATGGCCTCCTCCACCGCCTCCAGCCGGAAGTCTGTGGCCAGGAGAGGGTTAAGAATCTGGGTGAGAGTGTGGTGCTGTTTTTTGACCTTCTGTCCCAGGAAGAGGGTCTCCCGCTCACCGGGGCGGAAATAGTTGTCCACGGGCCAATAGAGGGGCCTGCCGTCCTCGCCGTATATCCAGTCTTCCCGGATCCCGGCGGTAAATACCGGGTGCTCGATGTTGAAGAGGAACACCCCGCCGGGGACCAGGGTGCGGCAGACGTTCCGGTAGACCGGTTTCAGGTCCGCCACGTAGTGCAGCGCCAAATTAGACACCACCAGGTCCCAGGCCCCCTCCGGGTAGGCGTAATCCTCAATGCCGCAGAGCCGGTAGGTGATGGCGGGCCCGGCATTCTCCCGGGAGGCCCGCTCCAGCATCTTTTGACTCAGGTCCAGGCCCAGGACCTGCCGTGCGCCCTGCTCCGCGGCGTACTTGCAGTGCCACCCGTAGCCGCACCCCAGGTCCAGCACCCGCTTTCCGGATACATCCGGGAAAAGGGGCTGGAGCTGATGCCACTCTCCGGCGGCCTGGAGGCCGTCTTTGCTCCTGGGCATGTTTTTGTATGCTTCAAAAAATGCCGGGTTGTCGTAAATATTCATGGTTTTCTCCTCATAGAAAAGGCGTCCAGCGGGGCAGGACGCCCGCCGGACGCTGTTGACGGTGAAAGCGAAACGAAGTTTCGCGCAAAAAGTTTTTCTTCTTTTGCTCCTTTTCTTCTTTGTACACAAAGAAGAAAAGGAGGATCAGTTCTTCCAGTCCTCGCCCACGCCCAGGTCGGGGCGGACGGAGGTGTCCATGATCTCCTTGGCGTCGTAGAACTGGAGGTAGCGGTTCCTGGACCAGCGGAGGGTCTTGCCGTCGGGGTGGAGGCGGTCGCAGATAACGGCGCAGATGTCCTTCTTGATAAAGCTGAAGCTCTCCACGCCCACGGAGCAGAAGACCCGGAAGCCCTGGGACTGGAGGTACTGGAAGGCCTCGCCGGTCTGGGTCCAGTCGTTGCCGTCGGGACGCTCGCCGTGGGGGTAGAAGAGGATGGGCGTCTCGCCCACAAGGGAACCCACCTCATCGAACCACTTCTCGGTGTCGGCCTTGATCTTGGCCATGTTGCCGCTCCCCAGGCGGATATGGCCCCAGGTGTGGCTGCCGAAGGTCCAGCCGGTGCGTTTGAGCTCCTCGATAATCGGCTTAACAGCCTCCCGCTCGGCCTGGCGGTTGGCCTCCAGGGCGTCGGTCCACTCCACCTTGCCGTCGGTCTGGGTGCGGTAGCCGAGAAGGCCCTCATAGCCGGTGACGCTCAGGCAGGCCTTGGCCCCGAAGGGGGAGAAATCCGGGTGCTCCTCCACAAACTTGTCCAGCATGGGGATGGCGTCCAGGTCCCGGCTGGTGACCTCGTTCCCCTGGGGGTCCAGACCCCAGGACCAGACCTTGCCGTCCTCGCCGAGAATGAGCTTGTAGGCAAAGCCGTTCTCCAGCATATAGGGGTAATAATTTGTGTCGTCATAGGAGAAGATTACCGGCTTTTTCCCCTCCGGGAGGTAGAGCGTGTTGCGGACCATCTTGGCCGTGCCGTTCTCATCGGTGGTCTCGCTCCACACGTCGCCGATGTCCACCAGGACATAGCCCTTCTCGTAGACGTTATTCAAGATCTTCGTAAACTCGCCCACCGTCACCATGAAGTCGTCCAGGCCGTTGGCCTGGGCGTCGCCGTCAAAGGCCAGCTCCGGGTAGGCGATGACCGGATGGAAGAAGAGATGCTCCACAATGCCGTCATAGGGCACGTAGGCCACGCCGTCCCGCGTCCCGCCCTCCGGCATCACCTTGGGGTCCAAAATCTCGTAGGGCTCCGCCGCCGTGGCGGGTTCCGGCTCCGGCTCGGGTTCAGGGTCCGGGGCGGGTTCCGGCTGGGGCGCGGGCTCAGCGGGCGCGGTCTGAGCGGGGGGCTCTGGGTCCGGCGCGGGGGCGGGCGTCTTGGCGCACCCTGCCGCCAGCAACACCAGCGCCAGCACCAGCACCAGCGCAATGGTTCGTTTCATCATTTGTTGTTTCCCTCCTGAAGGACGGCTCCTGCCGCCTGAATTTCCCCTAGTATACCACGGGGATGGTTACAATCCAACTGCGGGCTTCATAAAATTGGTGACAAAAGGATTACAGTTTGTACGAGTGTATGTTGGGCTTTGCCCAAACCCACCAGGGCTCCGCCCTGGACCCGGCAGGGACTCTGTCCCTGCACCCTGCCAGGGGCTGAGCCCCTGGACCTGCAAACTGTGTCTAGCTGACGGGGATCAGAATCTCCGTCGAGAACGCCCCTTCCTCACTGCTCCGGGTGATGTAGCCCCCCAGACGCTCCACGATGTTGTCGATGCGCACCAGGCCGAAGCCGTGGCCCTCCCCCTTGGTGGTGGCAAAGCGGCCGGACACCTTCTTCCGCTTTCCCGCGGCGGTGAGGTTGGTGAAGGAGATATAGAGCTGCGCGCCCTTGATCTCCATATACACCCGGATCAGCCGCTCTGGGGCCGGGAGGGCCATACTCGCCTCGATGGCGTTGTCGAAGAGGTTGCCGATGATGACGCACAGGTCCAGCTCGCTCAGGCGCAGGGCCACCGGGATATTGGCGTCCGCCCGGACGCTGATCTCCCGGGACCGGGCGAGGGAAATTTTGCTGTTGAGGATGGCGTCCACCATGGCGTTGCCCGTGCGCACCGCCGGGTCCAGGGCGGTGAGGTCCGCGTCCAGCTTGTCCAGGTATGCCTGGACCGCCTCCAGGTCCCCCGCCGCAGCGTGGGCCTTCATCACCTGGATGTGGCTGCGGTAGTCGTGCCGCCACCCCCGCATTTGACGGTACATGTTCTCCACCTCGGTGTAGTGGGTCTCGATGAGCTCCCGCTGGTAGATGCCGATGCGCCGGTCGATGAGCTTGGCCAAAAGTCCCATGGCGTCCCTCCTAGCTCCGGCTGATGATGGCCCGGTTGATGGCGTCGTAGAGCCCCCTGGACAGCGGCATGGTGAGCCCGCCGTCCAGGAACACCTCCGTCCGGGTCACCCGGCGCACGCAGGCCAGATTCACGATGCAGGACCGGCCTGTGCGGAAAAACCGCTCGTCCAGCTCCCGCTGGAACTCCCCCAGGGGCTTTTTCACCGTGTAGTCCTCCTTGGCGTGGACGGTCACATAGTTCTGCCGCACCTCCAGACAGCGGATCTCATACAGCGGCACCCGTACCAGCTCGCCGGGCAGCTCCAGGGTGAGCGCCCGCTCATTTTTGCGCAGTTTTTCCACCGCCCGGTCCAGGACGGTGAACAGCTTCTCCCGGTCCACCGGCTTCATCAGGTAGTGGAGGGCCGCCACTTCAAACCCCTCCAGGATGTAGTCCGAGTACCCGGTGAGGAAGATGATCTGCACCGTCTCGTCCTCCCGCCGGACGGCCTTGGCCATGGTCACGCCGTCCATGCCGGTCATTTCGATGTCCAGCAGGAGGATGTCATAGGACTTGTCCTCCTGGTACTGGAACAAAAACGCCTCCGCCGAGGGAAAGGTCTCGATGCCGCAGACGGTCTGCCGCGCCGCCGCCCACTCCCCCACCAGTCCGGAGACCAGCCGGAGGAGCGCCGCCTCGTCGTCGCAGAGCGCTATCTTGTAGTCCATGAGAGCCCTCCTCTCTCCGGTTTTCGTGGAAGATTATACCACACCCGGTCCGGCAAGTCGAGAGAAAAACGTCTTTTTCACATGCTTTTTACAGATGATTCCTAAATCCCCGCCGCCTCCAGCACCCTGCCGATGATCTGGTTGGAGACCAGAAAGCCCTCCGGCGAGAGCCGCCAGCGGTCCCCATTTCTCAGGACGTGGCCTGTCCTGATAAGAGGCGTCAGGGACGCCTCCACAGGTGCAAAGGGCCTCTGGAACGCACCTTCAAACTCCCCCGCGCTCACCCCGTTGGCAGTCCGCAGGCCCAGCATCAGGTACTCCAGCGCCCGCTGGTCCCGGGAGACGGCCTCCGCGGTCTCCGGCTCGAGCCCCCCGGCCTCCACGCCCCGGCAGTAGGCCCCCAGGTCCCTCGCCCAGGCGAAACGCACGCCCCCCAGGTCCGAGTGGGCCCCCGGGCCCAGGCCCAGATACTCCCCCAGCGTCCAGTACTTCATATTGTGCTGGGAGTGGCGCCCCGGCCTTGCGAAGTTGGATATCTCATACTGCCCATACCCCAGCTCCTCCAGCCGCCGGACGGTCCACAGGTAAAAATCCGCCTGGGCGTCGCTGTCCGGGATGGCCTCCCGCGCCTCCATGGAGGCCAGGGGCGTCCCCTCCTCCACCTTGAGCCCGTAGCAGCTCAAATGCTCCGGCGAGAGCGCGGCGGTGCGCTCCAGCGTCTCCTGCCAATGCCCCATCGTCTGCCCCGGAAGCCCGTAGATGAGGTCCAGGGAGATGTTTTCGATCCCCCCCTGCCGCAGCCCGGCCACAGCGCCCTCCGCCTGAGCGAAGCTGTGGGGCCTCCCCAGCAGGCGGAGCATCCTGTCGTCCGCCGACTGCACCCCGAGGGATACCCGGTTGACCCCCGCCTCCCTTAAAGCGCGGATCATTTTTTTGTCTCCCGTGCTGTCCGGGTTGGCCTCCAGGGTGACTTCGGCGTTTTCCGCGATGTGGTAGAATTTGTGTACCGCGTCCAAAACCGTCTCCAGCCGTTCGCGGCCCAGATAGGACGGCGTCCCCCCGCCCAGATACACCGTATCCACCGTATAGCCCTCGCACCTCGCCGCCGCCGCCTCCAGATGCCGGCACAGCGCCTCGATATATCTGTCTATCTGTTCCTCCGCCTGCGGCAGAGAGTAAAAATCACAGTAAATGCACTTGCTCCTGCAAAACGGTACATGGAGGTAAAGTCCTAGATTTTTTCCCATAGCTTCCTCCGAAATAGTTGTTTCTCTTCGATACCCCGGGGGCTCCTCGCCCCCCGTCCCCCGGTGACTTTTTGTGCGGACAAAAAGTCACCAAAAAACCGCTCAAGAAACGTAGTTTCTTGAGAATTTTCCTTGATTACGGGGGTTTTTAGTTTGCGCTACGACCTGTTTGTCTGGTTTATCCCAATCTCTGCCCTGGGCCGATGCCGCTCCAATCGCTGGAACCACCCCCTGGCCCTTCGGCCTTCTTCGCTGGGTTCGCCTCCTAAAGCACGCTTCTTTGGAGAGACTACCGGGCCGCCGGCACGGTGCGGGCGGTACTGCCCATCGCTTCGTAGGGCGCGGCGGCTCGGCGCGCCGCTTTGATGGATCTTGGGCCGCTCCGCTCCGTAGGGGCGAGTATTGCCCGCCCGCTATCTCCCGTCGGCCACCGCACCACTCACCCCCTCCACCCCCGATACAACGCATCCACCAACTCCCCGATCTCCCCATCCTGCATCCCTGCATACCCCAAAACCACCGTATTGGGAGGACATTCCTCCCTCCGCTCCATATAATACCTGCTCAGCCCCCTCAGCCTTACCCCCTGCTCCAGCGCCCGCTCCTCCATAACCTCTTCCCCCGGCCCCACCGGCAGAGTCAGCAAAAGATGAAGCCCTGTATGCCGCCCACGCAGGATGATCGCCTCCTCCCCGAACTTCTCCTCCAACGCCCGGACCAGCGCCTCCATCCGCGCCTTGTATGCCAATCGAATCCGTGCCAAATGCCGCGTAAAATACCCCTCCCTCAAAAAACGGCACAGCGTCTGCTGTTCAAACCGGCTCACCGTATTCGCATAACTCCCAAAAGCAGCCCGATACCGCTCCAATAATACCCCAGGCAGAACCATACACGCAATTCGAATACTGGGAGCCAAACTCTTAGAAAATGTACACAGATAGACTACCGGCCCATCCGGCCCCGCCATTCCCTGAAGACTGGGCACGGGCCGCATATCGAACCGAAACTCCGCATCATAATCATCTTCCAGAATAAACCGCTTCTCCTCCGCCGCTGCCCACCGCAGAAGCTGTGCCCGCCTCCCCGCAGGCATCGTCACCCCTGTCGGAAAATGGTGGCTGGGCGTCACATAGCACATATCCGCCCCGCTGCCCTCCAGCCCCGCCAAGGAGATCCCCCCGCTGTCAATGTCCACACACCGGCAGGAGATGCCCCCATTCGTGAGAATCGTCCGCGGCCTGTCGTACCCCGGATTCTCCACCGCCGCCGTCAGCCCGTCCTCCCGCAGAAGCTGAGCCAATAATCCTAACAGATATTCTACCCCCGCTCCCACCACGATCTGCTCCGGCGAGCACGCCACCCCCCGGTAGGACCGCAAATATACCGCCAATTCCCGCCGCAGCTCCGGCTCCCCCTGCCTGTGCCCGTGGCTTAAAAGCTCCGGCCTCGCATACAGCAGCTCCTTCTGGATACGCCCCCAGGTCCGAAAGGGAAACAGCGCCGTATCCACCGCCCCCGTAGAGAGATCGAACCTCGGCGGCGGTCCCGGCGTCTCCGCCGGACCGGCGGACGCTTCCTCCGGCCCCTGCGCCGCCCTGGGGAGCATATCCGCATACTCCAGCACAAAAAAACCGCTCTTTGGCCGCGCCTCCAGGTACCCCTCCGCCACCAGCATCTGGTAGGCGGTATCCACCGTATTCACCGCCACCGCCAAATGGCCGGCCAGGCTCCGCTTACTGGGGAGCTTATCCCCCTTGCGCAGACGCCCGCTCCGGATCTGTCCCGCCAAGTGCTCATAGAGCTGTTCATACAGGGGCTTCGACAGCGCCGTATCCAGACAGTTCGTCAAATCCAGCATACCCGCCTCCAACTGATACCATAAAAAATTTCTGTTCTGACAGTTCCAATGGAACCAGATAGCGGTATAATAACATCATCACCCGCGCCCGTCAAGAGGGCCGCGACACCAAAGGAGAGACCGCTATGAATCTGAATATGAAAAACAAAACCTTTTCCGTCCATGACGTGGTCCTGACCGGCGTCCTTGCCGCCTGCGTCTTCGTCCTGACCAAGTTCATCAGCATCCCCATCCCCAGCCCCCTGGGCAAGACCGCCCTCTCCGTGGGCAACGCCATGTGCATCCTCTCCGCCCTCCTTTTCGGCCCCCTCACCGGCGGTCTCGCGGCGGGCATCGGCAACGCCCTGGTGGACCTCTCCGACCCCGCTTGGGCTCCGGAGTTCTGGATCACCTTCATCAACAAGTTCCTCATGGCCTTTGTGGCCGGTATCATCATGCACAAGGTCCCCGTCATCGCCTCCAAGGTCCCTGAGAAATTCCGGGCATGGCTGGCGGGCTTCTGCGGCGCGCTGACCTACTGTGTGCTGTACGTGACAAAGAACATCATCTCCGGCATCTACGTCAAAGGCTTCACCCCGGCGGTAGCCATCGGGGAGACCCTGGCGCTCAAGCTCCCCGTCACCTTTGTCAACGCCGTCATCGCTATGGCCTGCGGGGCCTTGCTCTACTTCGCCCTGAAGTCCCCGCTGCAAAAGGCCCATGTGGTCTGATTTTTAAACAGCGCCTGTAAACCAACCGCGGCGGGAGTGTAAACTCCCGCCGCGGTTTTATCACGCTATTTCGCCGCTCACGATCTGATCGTACAGGACGGCGGCCTCCTCGAAGTAGTCCAGCGAATAGATCTCCCGGCCCTCCACTTTCATCACCTGAACAGACATATCCGCAAAGCGGCCTATGCGGGGCATCCCCTTCAAATCGTCCCGCTCCTGCCACACGTTCAATTTTCGGAAGACCGTCGATACCTTTCTTTTCGCCGCCGCGACTCCCGCCTGCTTCATCTGCTTATCCTTGTCCATATCGCCCGGCATGGGTATCGTCGTCCATGGCATTGCGGGCCGTTTTACCAGACCCTACTATACCAGATATCCCCCGAAATGACAAGCCTTGTATTTTCCCGCTCCTGCGGCTATACTGTTTTGCAGTGCGTAAGGCGCGCCGCGCCGCCCAAAACCGCCGGGCCGCCGTCAACGCGCCGCACCCGCAGGGGCGGGCGCAAAAATTCAATTGGTACCTATTGACAAAACCGGGGAGCCGTGTTAAACTATAGGTACCAATCAATCGAAGGAGTGATACATTTGGATCAGACAGAACAGGCTCTGACCATCCTGCGCCTCCTGCGCTGCTGCGGACGCTACCTCCACCACCACTGGGGCGACGGCAGGGGCAGTCAGTTCCGGGCGCTGCGCATCCTCAACGAGCAGGGACAGCTGACCCAGCGTCAGCTGCAAGACCTGATGGAGATACAGCAGGGATCTTTGAGCGAGATCGTCAAGAAGCTGGAGGACCAGGGCTTCATCGCCCGGGAGCGGGAGCCCAGCGACCGCCGCCAGCTCCTTATCCGTGCCACCGAGGAGGGCCGCAATCAGAGCCGCCTGCGCCAGGAGAAGCGCCGCCGGGAGAGCCAGGAGCTCATGAAGGCCCTGGACAGCGCCGAGCAGGAGCGCCTTTTGGAGCTCCTGACGAAGCTTCTCGACAGCTGGGAGGACCGGGACCCCCACAACCATCCCCACCACCGCCCCAGTCCCCTGGAAGGGGGCGGTGAGGGATGAAACGGGTCTTCCCCTACCTCAAGCCCTATCTCCTCCTCTGCCTTTTGGCCCAATTGGCCATGATCGGTGAGGTCACCATGGACCTCATGCAGCCCAGCCTCATGAGCCGCATCGTGGACGACGGCGTGCTGGGCCTCCACAACAACGGAGTGGGGGACCTGGGGCTGGTCATCAGCCTGGGCGCTCGGATGATCGGCCTGGTGGTCCTGGGGGCCTGCTGCGGCATCCTGTGCGGGGTGTTCAGCACCGTTGCCAGCCAGAAGTTCTCCAACGACGTGCGAAAGGACTGCTTCCGCCGGGTCATGGACCTGAGCTTTGAGCAGACGGACCGGTTCTCCACCGGCTCCCTCGTCACCCGCCTCACCAACGATGTCACCCAGATGCAGGCCATGGTGGGCTCCTTTACCCGGGGCATCCGGGGACCGGTGTTCTTTGTGGGCGGCATCTGGTTCATGCTGGGGCTGGATCTCAGCTTCGGCGCGGTGGTGGCCTGCGCCCTGCCCCTGGTGTTCCTCACGGTCATCTACTTCCTGGGCAAGGCCGCGCCCATCTTCACCCAGCTCCAGGAGAAGCTGGACAAGGTCAACTCCGTCATGCAGGAGAACGTCTCCGGGGCCCGGGTGGTGAAGGCCTACGTCCAGGAAGCCCGGGAGGAGGCCCGTTTCGGCGAGGCCAACCAGGCCCTGGTGGACACCCAGCTGAAGGCCCTGACCTTCTTTGCCTGCATGTCCCCCGTCATGAACATCATCATGAATGCGGCGGTGGTGGCCATCATCTACGTGGGCGGCATCCAGGTCAAGGCCGGGAGCGTCACCCCCGGCAATGTCATGGCCGCCATCACCTACTCCGCCCAGATTCTGGGCAGCATCACCGCCATGGCCATGATCTTCCAGAACATGACCCGGGGCGCGGCCTCGGCCAAGCGCCTCGCGGAGGTGCTGGAGACCGCCCCCGCCCTCCAAGACGGCACCGGCGCGGAGGTGTCCGAGCCCGGGGCGGTGGAGTTTCGCAATGTCTCCTTCGGCTACCCCGGCTCCCGGGAGACCATCCTCCATAACGTGAACCTCACCATCCGCCCCGGGGAGACCATCGGCATCATGGGCTCCACCGGCAGCGGGAAATCCAGCCTCGCCGCCCTCATCCCCCGGTTCTACGAGCCCACGGAGGGGCAGGTGCTGGTGGGCGGCGCGGACGTGCGGGACTACAAGCTCCGGGACCTCCGGGGGCGGGTGTCCATCGCCCTGCAAAAGAGCGAGCTCTTCCGGGGCACCATCGCGGACAACATCGCCATGGGCCGGGAGGGGGCGGCGGAAGCGGACCTCGCCTCCGCCGCCAAAACCGCCCAGGCCATGGAGTTCATCCGGCAGAAGGAGGGCGGCTTTGACGCCCAGGTGGCCGAGCGGGGCATGAGCCTCTCCGGCGGGCAGAAACAGCGGGTGGCCATCAGCCGCGCTGTGCTCAAGGAGGCGGACATCCTCATCCTCGACGACGCCACCAGCGCCCTGGACCTGAAGACTGAGGCGGACTTCTACGCCGCCCTGCGTGAGCAATCCCCGGGCATGACCAAGATCGTCATCGCCCAGCGGGTGGCCTCCGTGAAGGGAGCGGACCGTATCGCCATCCTGGAGGGCGGCACCATCATCGCCTGCGCCCCCCACGAGGAGCTTTTGCGCACTTGTGAAGTCTACCGGGATATCTACAACTCTCAGATGAAGGGGGCGGAGCAGTATGCCTGAGGAAAAACAGAAGGTCAACACCACCGTCTCTTTCAGCGGCGGTCCCGGCAGGGGCCCCGGCGGGCCCATGGGCCGCTTCGCCCAGGGGGAGAAGCCCGTGGACGCCAAGCGGACCCTGGCCCGGCTGGTCCACTCCTTCGCCCCGGAGCGGGGGATGGTCTCCCTGCTCTTCGCGGTGGTGGCGGCGGGGTGCGTGTGCTCCGTGGCCGCGCCCAGCTTCCAGTCCGCCTCCATCGACCTCATCTCCCAGGGCCGCTATGGGGACCTGCCCCGGTTCCTCCTCCTGATGCTGGGGACGTACCTGCTCCACGGCGGATGCAATCTCCTGCAAAACCTCACCGCCGCCCGGCTCAGCCAGCGGGTGGTCCGGCGGATGCGGGGGGAGCTGTTCCAGAAGGTGGTGAACCTCCCGGTCAAGTACCTGGACAACCACCCCCACGGCGACATCATGAGCCGCATGACCAACGACGTGGAGAACCTCTCCAACATCATCTCCCAGTCCCTCAGCTCCCTGGCCTCCGGGCTTTTGACCATCGCGGGCACCGTGGGCATGATGTTCTGGTACTGCTGGCAGCTGGCCCTTTTGAGCTGTGCCACCGTGATTTTGAGCCTCGTCATCACCCGGATCATCTCCAAGGTCATGCGCAGGCTCTCCCGGGAGCGCCTGCGCCTCTTAGGCGAGCTCAACGGCCTGGTGGAGGAGAAGGTGGCGGCCTACCGCACCGTCACCGCCTACAACCGGCAGTCCGCGGCGGTCCGGGAGTTCGAGGAGACCAGCGACCGGCTGTGCCTCACCGGCTCCCTCGCCAACGCCATCGGCGGGTCCATGGGGCCCATCATGAACTGCGTGGGCAACATCGCCTTTGTCATCATTGCCGCCTTCGGCGGGTACTTCGCCATCAACGGCATGATCTCCGTGGGCGTCATCTCCGCCTTCATCGTATACGCCAAGCAGTTCTCCCGCCCGGTCAACGAGCTGGCCAATCTCTACGCCGAGATCCAGACCGCCATCGCCGGCGCGGAGCGGGTCTACGCCGTCCTGGACGAGCCCAGCGAGGACAAGAGCGGTGAGCGCACCATGGATACCGCCCAGGGCACCGTCACCTTCCGGAACGTGGACTTCTCCTACTACAAGGGCCGTCAGGTCCTCTACGGCTTTGACCTGGAGGTCCGGGCCGGACAGAAGGTGGCCCTGGTGGGGGCCACCGGCTCCGGGAAGACCACGGTGGTGAACCTGCTCATGCGGTTCTACGACATCGACTCCGGAGAGATTTTGATTGACGGCGTGAACATCCGGGATATCGCCTCCGGCGCCCTCCGGCGCAGTACCGCCATCGTCCTCCAGGACACGGTCCTCTTCTCCGGCACCATCCGCGAAAACCTCACCTACTCCAATCCGGACGCCTCGGAGGAGGACCTGGACCACGCCGCCCGGATGTCCGCCTGCGCGGGGCTCATCGCCCGCCTGCCCCAGGGGTACGACACCCCCCTCACCGAGGGCGGCGGCAACCTCTCCCAGGGGGAGCGGCAGCTCCTCTCCATCTGCCGGGCCTTCCTGGCCAGCCCGAAGATTCTCATCCTGGACGAGGCCACCTCCAGCGTGGACACCCGTACGGAGAAGAACATCCAGGACGCCATGGTCAACCTCATGAAAAACCGCACCAGCCTCATCATCGCCCACCGCCTCTCCACCATCCAGGACGCGGACCTGATCGTCGTCATGGACCAGGGGCGCATTGTGGAGACTGGGAAGCACGACGAGCTCCTGGCCCGGGAGGGACGCTACTACGACCTGTACATGACCCAGTTTGCAGGCAATCAGATCTAGTAGGGGCTGGAGAAGGCCGCAGGAAAAGACCGCCTGCTCCCGGCAACGGGAGAGGCGGTCTTCTGTGTTACTTCTCAGGGGCCATGGGGTTCCAGGCCATCTCCATGACCTCGGCGGGGTCGTCCATGGAGGTGATGAGGCCCAGGCGGATGTAGTCCTCGGTGATCTTCTGAAGGCCCTTCTGAGTAAACTCGTCCGTCAGGCCCATGTGCAGGGTGTTCCAGAGCTCCACGTTCATGTCGAACTCGCCGCTGATCTTCTCGTCGTCCAGAAGCATCTGCACGGCCTCCTCCGGGTGCTCGCGGCCCCAGTCAGCGCCCTTCTTCACGCACTCGGTGATCTTCTCGGCCATGATGGGGTTCTCGGTGCGGAACTTGTTGTTCATGGCCACCACGCAGCAGGGGAGCTGGGTGAAGTCGTCGTCGATCAGGGAGCGGATCATGCGCAGAGTGCCGTCCTGAACCATCTTGTAGGCGTAGGTGTCGCTGAGCAGGGCGGCGGAAATCTCGCCGTTCTGCATGGCCGCCACGCAGGCGCTGGTCTCCACGGGGGTGAGGTTCACATCCTCCAGGGGGTTGATGCCGTCGGCGTCCAGGAGCATGGCGGTGATGTTGTAGTCGCTGTTGCCGATGCCGTTGGGGGTGGAGATGCTGGTGCCCTTGAGGTCCTCGGTGGTGTTGTACGCGCTGTCGCCCAGGACGTACAGGGACTTGCAGCCCACGTGGGCCCCGGCCACGAAGCTGTACTCCACGTTGTTGGTGATGGGCACCAGGAGGGAGGCGATGTGGCTGACCCCCAGCTGGGCCGCGCCGGTGCCCAGGGCCTCCTTGATGGCGGTGCCGTTGAGGCACTGGACCTGGATGCCGTACTCGTCAAAGTAGCCCTGCTTCTCCGCCAGATAGGGGGCGGAGGTGCAGTTGCCGCCGTCGTACCAGTAGACCACGGTCTGACCGTAGAAGGGCTCGCTCTTCATGGCCTCCAGCTTCTCCTCCTCGGTCATGGAGGCGGGGTCTGCGGGGGCGGCGGGCGCCTCGTCGGGCTTCTGGGGCTCCGCGGGCTGGGAGGTCTGGGCGTCCTGCTTGTCTCCGCCGTCCTGCTTGCCGTCGCCGCCGCAGGCCGCCAGGCCCAGAACCATAGCTGAGGCCATCAGGGCGCACAGCAGGCGCTTGATATTGCTTTTCTTACGCATCACAATCTTCTTCCTTTTCTTAAAATGATAGTGTATTTCAAAGCCCGAAGGCCCTGAAAACGAAACGGATCATTCCCTCCGCCCGTAGTCCAGCAGATCCATGATCTGCTTGCGGTACTCGATAAAGGCGTCGCTGCTGCGGACGCGGGGGGAGGGGAGGCCGATGGGGATGTCGGCCTTGATGCGGCCCGGGGAGGCGGCCATGACCAGCACCCGGCTCCCCATATAGATGGCCTCGTCCACATCGTGGGTAACCATGACGGCCAGCTGCCTGCGGCTGCGCCACATGGCCAGGATCTCGTCCTGCATATTCATGCGGGTAAAGGCGTCCAGGGCCCCCAGGGGCTCGTCCAGCAGGAGGATGTCCGGCTGGTTGATGAGGGTGCGCACCAGGGCCACCCGCTGAGCCATGCCGCCGGAGAGCTGTCCGGGGTAGTCGTCCTTGAACTCCTCCAGGCCGATGAGCCGGAGCATCCGGGCCACCCGCTCCTCGTTCCCCTTGTACTTCCCCTGCATCCGCAGGCTGAAGGAGATATTTTTCTCCACCGTCAGCCACGGGAAGAGGGTGGGCTTCTGGAAGACCATGCCCCGCTCCGGGCTGGGCTTCGTGATCTCCTCCCCGTTGACGGTGAGACGCCCGGTGGTGGGGAGGATCAGTCCGGCGATGAGCCGCAGAATGGTGGACTTTCCGCACCCGGAGGCCCCGACGAGGCTGACAAACTCCCCGCTCCTGAGCTCCAGGTCCACGTGCTCCACGGCGTGGGTGACCCCCTCTTTTTCCACCTTTGCGAAAATCTTGGACACGCCGTCCAGCTTCAGAGTTACCGTTTCCGCCATATCATTTCACCATCCCAACCTGCCAGCGCAGCGCGTATTTTTTCACCATGTTCAACGCCTTGGTGACGAACGTGAAGATCATGCAGATGACGAACAGGGCCGCGAACATCTTGTCATAGGACGCCCAGGACTTGGCCCAGGTGATGTACCAGCCCAGCCCGGCCTTCACGCCCATCATCTCCGCCACCATGATGGCGGTGCAGGCGGTGGAGAGGGCCTGGGTCATGCCCTGGAGGATATTTGGCATGGCGTGGGGGATGGCCACGCGGAAGACCATCTGCCGCTCCGAGGCCCCCAGGGTCTTGGCGGCCTCGAAGTAGTCCTTGTCCACGTTGGAGACCCCGGTCATGGACGCCACCGTCACCGCGAACCAGGAGCCCAGGGCGATGATGAAGATCGCGCCGCCGAAGAGGGAGCCCGCCACCACCATGATGATGGGGATCCAGGTGGAGGTGGGGATGGGGCCCAGGAACTTCAGCACCGGGTCCACCCAGTAGCGCACCCGGCGGCTGTAGCCGCAGGTGATGCCCGTGACCAGCCCCAGGGCCACGCCGATAAAGTACCCGATGAACATCAGGCGCAGGGTGTGGGCGGCGCTGGTGAGGAGCATGGACCGGTCGGTCCACGCGGCGTTCATGATGCTGTTGACGCAGGGGACGAAGGGCTGGGTCAGGATGCTGGTCTTCAGCGTCAGGTAGTCGTAGGCCGCCAGCAGGAGGAAGAGCACCGTGTACAGCGGCGCACGGTAGAGGGTCTTCTGCCAGCCCTGCCGGTCCTTTTTCACCGCCAGGACGGCGGCGCCCCAGAGCCAGGAGAGGCCGTAGAGCCCCACCAGCAGCGCCAGGAAGCCCAGATAGGTCCCCGGCTTGGGGTTGGCAAAGGAATCGGGCAGCAGCTGGTACTCCAGGATCGCCCCCACGCCCGCCGCCAGGGGCAGCAGGGTGATGGCCAGGTCCAGGGCCTTGCGCAGGGGGGACTTCTCCCGCTCCTCCAGCTCCTGGAGCTGCTGCCTGGTCAGATGGGCGTGGACGTCTCTCTCGTCCGTGGGGCCCGGTGAGGCTGTTTTCATCGCGGTACGCTCCCTTCCTCAATCGTCTGATTGCTTCCCGGGGGAAACGAAACCACTAAACCATATCGTTAATTAAAAGTCAAATTGCGTTTTGACCGTCCACGGGGCCCGCCTATCGATTCCACCTATATCAACGGCATTTTTTCATAGTTTTCCCCAAAAATCCGCCCGGACTTTATTGCATTCTGCCGGGCATAGAAAAGTAAAATAGCCGTCCTCAATAGAGGACAGCTATTTGAGAGGACAGCCATTTGAAAAGAATTTGTCAAAACCTCTTGCAATTTCTGGAAAGATGGGTTAGAATAAAGACGGAACACAAATGCGGCAGGCTGAGGGCGTCCAAACCCCGCCCCCAGCCCTGTACCGAGTGCCAAACCACTCAGCACAACGACTTTCATCGCACCACATTTCCATTATAACAGATTTTCCCCATTTTGCAAGGGCCATCTGTTGGAAAGTTGTGTATGCGTTCTTGGGGCGTTGCTGGGTAAGCGCTTAGTAACGCCTTGTGTTTCCGGCCTCCCCCCGCCCGGCTGGCACATCACCTCACCAAAAACACACTGCTACAATACCCCTTGCAGCATCCCGGGCGGGGGACCCGGAGAAAAAGAACAGGACGAGCCTTGCGGCCCGTCCTGTTTTCTTATTTTTTCAGCTCCCCGGTGGCGCTGGCGGTGAGGTAGGCGTTGATAAAGCCGTCGATATCGCCGTCCATGACGGCGGTGATGTTGCCGTTTTCAAAGCCGGTGCGGGTGTCCTTGGCCAGGGTGTAGGGCATGAAGACGTAGGAGCGGATCTGGCTGCCCCACTCGATCTTCATCTGCACGCCCTTGATGTCGGAAATCTTCTCCGCGTGCTGCTGGGCCTTCATCTCCATGAGCTTGGAGCGGAGCATCTTCATGCAGTTCTCCCGGTTCTGGACCTGACTGCGCTCCTGCTGGCTGGAGACCACCACGCCGGTGGGCTTGTGGATGAGGCGCACGGCGGAGGAGGTCTTGTTGACGTGCTGTCCGCCCGCGCCGGAGGCCCGGTAGACCTGCATCTCGATATCCTCCTGCCGGATCTCCACGCTGGTGTCGTCGTCGATCTCCGGCATGACCTCCACGGCGGCGAAGGAGGTCTGGCGGCGGGCGTTGGCGTCAAAGGGGGAGATGCGCACCAGGCGGTGGACGCCGTGCTCACTGCGGAGGAAGCCGTAGGCGTTCTCCCCCTCAATGGAGATAGCGGCCGACTTGAGCCCGGCCTCGTCGCCGTCCTCATAGTCCAGGGTCTTGACGGTGAAGCTGTGGCGCTCGGCCCAGCGGGTGTACATACGGTAGAGCATCTGGCACCAGTCCTGGGCCTCGGTGCCGCCGGCCCCGGCGTGGAGGGTCAAAATGGCGCTGCTGGCGTCGTACTCCCCGGTGAGGAGGGTGGCGAGGTTGGCCTCCTCCAGGGCGCTCTCCAGCTTGGCATAGCCCTCCTCCACCTCCGCCAGGAGGCTCCCGTCGTCCTCCTCCATGGCCATCTCCACCAGGGTGGTCAGGTCCTCCCACTGTGCGGTGAGGCGCTCATGGTTCTCCAGCTTGTTTTTCAGCTGCTTGGTCCGCTGGAGGACCTTCTGGGACGCGGCCACGTCGTTCCAGAAATTGGGGTCCCCGGTCTTCTCCTCCAGCTCCTCCACCTCCCGCCGTGCGCCCTCCAGGTCCAGCGCCGCGGCCAGGGTCTCCAGCTTGGGGCCCATGGCCCCCAGCTTCTGCTTGTAAGTATCGTATTCAATGATCGGCATGGTGAATCCTCCGTTTTATTCGATCTCTTCCGCCTGCGGCGGGAGGTTCCTGTAAAAGGGGCCCGCGGCCCTGTCTCTGTCTCATTCGTCGTCACTTCGGCATAGGGATGATTCTCCATTCCGGCGGGTCCTTGGCGTCCCGCTCTGTCTTCCTATTATGCCACAAAACCAGGGTAGATGTAAAGGGGGAATTTGGAGCGGCCCGGGCTGTACAACATATAATGGGACAGCAAAAGATAACCGGCCCGAAAATGGGGCTTGCCAAAAGGCGGGACATCGTGTATAATCTCTCAAAGGCCGGAAAAAGCGGCCGCTGCGGGGGGAGTGGTTACACTGGATGATACCAGAACGCGGATCATTGCCGCGGCAATCAAGGCTGTGCGGCAGTACGGCCTGGAGGGAGTCCGCATCCAGAACGTCAGCGAGCTGGCGGGCATTTCCGCTGGCGCGATCTACCGCCACTTTGAGGGGAAAGACCAGCTGCTGGTGGAGTGCTTCACGTATGTGGATAAGCAGGCGGCGGCGATTTTTGAGCATCTGAAGTTTAACCCCCTGCTGATGCTCACGGACCCCATGGGGGCGGTCAGGGCGCTGTGGATTCCCTATTTCCGGTTTTGGACCTCCCACCCGGACGAGACCGTTTTTTACCACCGCTTCCGGGACAGCACATTTTTCCCGCGATATGATAAGAGCCGGGATGTGACCTATTTTAAGACGTTTCTCGGAATGGTCCTCGCCTTCAAGCGGGTCTTCCCGCGTCTGAACAGGCTCAATCAGGATCTGCTGTGGCTCCACGTCCTCACATCCACGGTTATGTACGCAAAATATGTGGCGGAGGGAATCCTGCCGGACAACCAGGAAACGGAGGAGACCGTATTTCAGCTGCTGACCACCGGGCTGAGCGGCTATCTGAAGCCGGAAGCGCCTCAAAAACCGGAGAGAAAATAGATGCGCCGCTGAAGGGCAGTCTGTTTTCGGCAACAAGATAATGAATGTTCACTTGCATTCCGGCCGGGAGCGCTGCGCGCTCCCGGGCCTAAGCCAAATACAGCACAGCGGCTGTCAGGTTCTGAGACGGCCGCTGAAAGAACCACTGTGAGGAGTGCACCTATGGAAAAGATACTGATTGTCGATGACAGCATTTTGCAGGCAGCACAGTTGAAAGCAATTTTGGAGGATGAATACGACATTACCATCGCGCAGACCGCGGAGGACGGACTGGGCCTGGTCAACAGCGAGGATTTTTCCCTTATTCTGCTGGATGTCGTCATGCCGGGAATGGACGGATTTACGCTGTTGAAAAAATTGCAGGAGGAGATTATCACCCAGAGCATTCCGGTCATCCTGATTACCAGCCTTGTGGACGTGGCCCATGAACAGCGCGGGCTCGTCCTGGGCGCGGTTGACTATATCGCAAAGCCGTTCAGCCCGATGATCGTGAAGGCCCGGGTGAATACACATATCAAGCTGTACCACTACCGCCGGCAGGCGGAACAGCAGTCCATGATCGACCAGCTGACCGGAATTGCCAACCGGCGCAGATATGAGCAGTACAGCGCCGAGAAGTGGAATGAGGCGATCCGCCTGCATGTGCCCTTTTCCATCTGCATGTTTGATATCGACCGCTTCAAGGTGTATAACGACACCTTTGGCCACCCGGCCGGGGACAAGGTGATTTCCGCCGTGGCCCAAACCGCAGCCTCCTATTTAAAGCGCAGTATGGACTTCCTGGCCCGCTACGGCGGAGAGGAGTTTGTGGCGCTTACTATGGGAGACCCCTCGGAGAAGATATTCCCGCATTTGGTAAAGATCCGCCAGGAGATCGAAAACCTCCGCATTCCCCACGACCCGTCCGTGAGCCAGTGGGTCACGGTCAGCATCGGCGGCGTTACCGTGATCCCAAAAATGGGGGACGCCTATGACTTTTACCTGAAAATTGCGGATACTATGCTCTACGACGCAAAGAAACAGGGCCGGAACAGGGTCATCTGGGCCGACGAGCGGATGCGGCTCATGGGGGAACCGTCCCATGCCCTTTCGGTGCATGAAACAGGAGGGAATGCATGAAACTATTTGAGCTTTTTGGGAAGCGGAAAAAGGACGTGCCGCCCCAGAAGGAAAGCATGGCCGGCGGCGAGGAATCGCTGGACATGTACTCCGGGATGCGGGTGGAGGTAACAACCCTTGACGGACGCCTTCTCTTCGTGGCAAAGCTGATGGAATTGCACGGGGACCAGGCGGAGCTGCACCAGTACTCGGAGTCCGCAATATCTGATGTGGAAGAGCCGCTTCCCGTCAAGATCCGCGGGTACAGCGACAGGGAGAGAAAGGCGGTCTCCCTGGAGGGCGCCATCACGCCCCTGCCGCAGAATAAATGGGCCGCTGCGGAATTAAAAGTTTGCAGAATTGGAAATGACCGCGCCTTTTTCCGCCTGACCACAAACCTTGACGCCACCGCTACCATGTTCAGCGGCTTGGCGATGGGGGAAAGGCCGTGCAAACTGCTGAATATCAGTGTGGGCGGGGCCTCCATCAGCTCGGAGCACAGATACCATGAGGGCGATAAATTTCTGCTGAAGGTCAAGCTGCTGGAGGACAGGCCGGAATCCGCCATGTACAGCAAGGTCGTGCGCGTTATTGAGAAGGACGGGGGCGCGTATGAGTACGGGTGCCGCTTTCTGGAGCTGACCGAGGCCGACCAGGAGCAGATCACCCGGAACATCTTCGCGGCCCAGCGGAAAAAGAGGGGGAGCGCTTAAACCGCGCTCCCCCTCCGTTCCAGAGCAGGGCGGCGGGGACAGGAGAAAAAGCCCCCTTCTTTTATCCATTCTGCCCCTCACCCGCCCGGCGGAGGCGGGTTTTTTATAGAAAGTGCCTCCAGGCCGGGATTGCAATTTTGCCGCGGTTCCGCTATAATAGGGCTTGCAACGGTAAATTTGAAGTCTCTTTTGACAAGGAGGACTGCCATATGAAACGCAAGACCAGAGTGGGCCTGCTCACCAGCGGCGGGGACTGTCAGGGGCTCAACGCCGCCATCCGGGGCGTGGGCAAGACCCTCTTCCAGTATGTGGACAACATCGAGATCTTCGGCATGTACGACGGCTACCGGGGGCTCATCGAGAACGACCACCAGTTCATGCGCCCCCAGGACTTCTCCGGCATCATCAGCACCGGCGGCACCATCCTGGGCACCAGCCGTCAGCCCTTCATCCCCGGCAAGGCCATCGTGGACAAGGACGGCAACGACGTGATGCCCTCCATGCTGGACACCTACAACCGCCTCAACCTGGACTGCCTGGTGGTCCTGGGGGGCAACGGCACCCAGAAGAGCGCCAAGCTCCTCCAGGACGCGGGCATGAACATCATCACCCTGCCCAAGACCATTGACAACGACATCTACGGCACCGACGAGACCTTCGGCTTCCAGTCCGCGGCGGACATCGCCACCAATGTCATCGACTACATACACACCACCGCTTTGGCCCACAGCCGCATCTTCATGGTGGAGGTCATGGGCCGGGACGCCGGGTGGCTGACGCTGTACTCCGGCATCGCCGGGGGCGCGGACGTGATCCTCATCCCCGAGATCCCCTACGATATCCAGAGCATCGCCCAGACCATCGAGCGGCGCAAGCGGGGGGGCCGCACCTTCTCCATCATCGCCGTGGCGGAGGGGGCCATCTCCAAGGAGGACAAGGTCCTCAGCGAGGAGGAGCGCCGCAGGGTCAAGGACGCCAACCCCTACTCCACCATCTCCTACCAGATCGCCGCCCAGCTCAAGGAGCTCACCGGGCAGGAGGCCCGGGTCACCGTGCCCGGCCACTACCAGAGGGGCGGCCAGGCCTGCCCCTATGACCGGGTGCTGGCCACCCGGTTCGGCGTAGCCGCCGCGCGGCTCATTATGGAGCAGAAGTACGGCTACATGGTGGGCATCCAGGAGGGCAACATCGTCCATGTGCCCCTGGAGGAGGCCGCAAGTCAGACCAAGTTCCTGCCCACCGACCACCCCCTCATCCAGACCGCAAGGGATACCGGTACGGGGTTCGGCGACTGATACGGCATAGAAACAGGGAGGCCCCATGGGGACCTCCCTGTTTTTCGCAGAGAGCTGGTTCTTATTGCCCCTCGTAGGTCTTGGCCACTCGCTCCAGCCAGCCGGTGACGTTCAGGTGCTGGGGACAGGCGTGCTCACACTGCTTGCAGCCCACACAGGCAGAGGCCAGAGCGCCGTTTGCCGCCAGCTTCTGATAGGCCCCCCTGTCCACGGGGCGGCCCTCCCGCAGGTTCAGCTGGTCCTCGTTATAGAGGGCGAAGTACTCCGGGATAGGGATGGACACCGGGCAGCCGTCCACGCAGTAGCGGCAGGCGGTGCAGGGGATGGCGGGCAGGGCGCTCAAAATCTTTGCAGCCTGCTCCAGAAGGCCGGTCTCCTGGGCGTTCAGGGGCTGGAAGTCCTGCATGTAAGCGCTGTTGTCCTCCATCTGCTCCTGATTGCTCATGCCGCTGAGGACCACCAGGACGCCCTCCAGGCTTGCGGCGAAGCGGACGGCCCAGGAGGCGGGGGACCAGTCGGGGTGGGCCTGCCGGAGGAGGGCGGCGGCCTCCTCGGGGAGGTTGGCCAGTTTGCCGCCCTTCACGGGCTCCATGATGACCACCTCCTTGCCGTGGCGGCGGGCGGTCTCGTAGCACTTGCGGGACTGGACGCGCTCGTCCTCCCAGTCTAAGTAGTTGATCTGGAGCTGGACGAACTCCGCCTCCGGGTGGTCGGTGAGGATGCGGTCGAGGACCTCCGCCTTGTCGTGGAAGGAGAAGCCCAGGCGCTTGATGCGCCCGGCCGCCTTCTCCTTCATGCCCCAGCCGAAGGCGTCCAGGCGCTGGACGGTCTCATAGCTCCCGGCGTCCAGGGAGTGGAGCAGGTAGTAATCGAAGTAGTCCACGCCGCACTTCTCCAGCTGTTCGGCGAAATAGGCGTCCAGCTTCTCCGGGCCGTCCCCGCTCTTGAAGTTGAAGATGGGCATCTTGGTGGCCAGGGTGAAGCTGTTTCGGTCGTGGCGCTTGACGATGGCCTCCTTGGCCACCCGTTCGCTCTCCCCTTTGTGGTAGACGTAGGCGGTGTCAAAGTAGGTGAAGCCCCGGTCCAGGAAGGTGTCCGCCATGGCGCAGACCTGCTCCAGGTCCACCCGGGACTGCTCCTTGGGGTCGCTCAGGGGCAGGCGCATCAGGCCGAATCCTAATTTTTTCATGGGAGTCCTCCTTATTTTTTAAAGATATCGTCCCTATTTTAACACGTCCTGCCGGGGCCTGCAATCCCCAAATCAGACGATTTACCGGAAATGCGCTTGGTTGGAGCGTACAACAGCCGGGGCGTCAAAATTCTGCCCAGGACTTCAGGCGCTTATAGACCTCCAGCCCGTCCCTGCGGCCAAAGCGGCGGCGGGTGTCCAGGCAGATGACCTTCGGCGTCTTCCCGGACTTGAGGATCTCCTCCTTCTTGCCTGTCCGGACGGCAAAGGCCGTACCCTCGAAGGCGTCCTCCAGCATCTGCCGGAGCTTCCGGCTCTCCTCGCAGGCGGAGTCCCTGATGGCTGTGAGATACTGAGCCTCCATATTAGGCGCCGGCGCGCTGTAGAACACCAGGACATGGTCCGAAGGCAGAAGGTACTCCGTTCCACGCATTCCCGGATTATGGATATTTTCGTAATCGATTAAAAAGTACATTGCGCCACCACCAAACGTTTTTTGACAGGACCCTGCCGGTTTTCCTCTATTATATCATGGAATCTCGATCCTGAGAAGGCAAAAATATGGATGGAGCAAGCCTTTTTCTCAAAAATGATTTGGAGACAGATGGAGGCGCTCTCAGCGCCTTATGATAACCTCCGCGTGGTGGAGCTTCCTCCAACCCAGCCGCTGTCCGCACCGGTCACAAAAATTCTGGTACTCCCGCTCCAGGGTGGAGCTGCACTGGGGACAGACCGGGAAGGCGCCGCCCGCGGGGTAGCGGATGATCCGCGTGACCTGCATGGGCCTGCGAAAGTCCAGGGCTGTCTGACGGCTCACTCCTCGTTCCATATCTTCACCACTTCCAGGAGCAGCTCCGCGATGCGAAGGCGCTTGTCCTCGGGCAGGTCCGCCATGCCTCCGATGGTACCCAGGAGTGTGAGCATGACCTGCCGCCGGTCCGTGTCGAAAACGCCCAGCATGAGGGCGGCGGGGCTGACGCCCAGGTTCTTTGCCATATGCTCCAGGGTGGCGATACTGGGGTTTCCCCTGCCCCTGAGGTAGTTGTAGAGCGCATTGCGAGAGATGCCCAGCTCAGCCGAAAATTCGGACAAGGATTTGTGCCGGTTCTTCATAATTGCGCGGATGGAAGCGGCCATATTTTCTTGTAAACTCATATCATTCCCCCCTTCGACTTGATTCTACAGGATTCGACAGGGAAAATAAATTCCATTATGTTGGATGAGCGTACCAAGATATCGGTAAAATGAGGGAGGCCGGGATCATCTCCCTGCCTCCTTCAGCGCTTGCAAATCCTCCTGCTTGATCTCACCTTGTTCCGCTTCAAATCTGCGGACCCACTCTTTGCAAGCCCATTCGATCTCTCTGACACGGGAGCGGCCGTAATATTTGCCGATAAAGGTCATTTTAGCGGCGACATCGTCGGCCAATGGCAGTGTAAATTTCACGACCATAACAGATCACCTCATGGGTATTGTACCGGAAAAATATCGGTTTGAGGCGAATGTTGTATTGAATTAATACTGATTTTGTGACAAAATTTGTAAAAAGGAGTCGAGGGGAGGGGCCCTTGCAGTTTTCTCGGGCAGTTTCAACACAAAAATACCTGAAACCGGGCGGTTCCAGGTATTTTTGCGGCATTAAGAAGCGGCCTCCGCCGGAGAGGACCGGCTCCGGGCCCGCCCCCCGTCTCCTCCGCCCGCAAACCAGCGGAGCGTTTACGGGCGGAAAGCAAAGAAATCCCCGCCATAGTGCAGTTTTCGCCGCAAGGCGGAAACGAACGGTGGCGGGAATTTCAGAGCTGGACTAAGGCGGCAAAATCGATTTTTCATATTTCAAAGCAATGTCATCCCTTGACCGGATTGCCCATCCTCATCGGAGGCCCCACCTTGTTCCATAGCAAGAAAGCGGTCGTAGTCGCTCTCATATAATCTGTCCTGAATGATCCGATACTTCTCAAATTCACTTTCGGCATGAGCTTTTGCAATCTCGGCAGTGATTGTTCCGGCATTCGTCAGGATTTCCCGGTCATCGGCCATCAGGAAAATGTCCAGCCGCTTTGCCCAATCCTCCATTGTCATGGGAATACGACGCCGCGCCCGGTCTTCTGCCAGATCAAGATAGGCGGACACGATACGTTCCAATGAGTACAATTCATCCTCTGTCAGATAGTTTTTGGCAATAGATACATCGCTTTTCATAATCTTGCCAAGAGGCGCTTCTTTCAAGGAGGTCAGACCCATATGCGGCTGGTCCGCATCAGCCCGATAGTATATCACTTCAGCGGCGGTATGTCCATGAACAGAAAAATGCATCTTATTCTGGACCTTTGCGAAAAAATCCTTAGTCGTTTTTGCCGTTCTGTCATAGTCAAGAGCTGTGGCATAGATGTCGGTGATTTTCTGATAGAATTTCCGCTCAGACAGCCGTATCTCCCGGATTTTTTCCAGCTGTTCCTCAAAATATTTCTCTGTCAGAACGGTACCGCCATTTTTCAGCCGTTCCTCGTCCATGACCCAGCCTTTAATCGTGTAGTCCTTCACAATGGCGTTGGCCCATTTGCGAAACTGAACAGCACGTTCATTGTTCACTTTGAAGCCCACGGCAATAATCATTTGCAAATTATAGTGATTTACCTCGCGGCTGATCTGACGGCTCCCCTCAGATTGAACTATCCGAAATTTTCGGATAGTTGACCTCTCCTCTAACTCGGAATCCTCGAACACCTTGCCGATGTGGTAATTGATAGTTCGTACATCTACATTGTACAGCTCCGCCATCATCTTTTGTGTAAGCCAGATATTTTCATCCTCGTAACGCATTTCGATGCTTTCTGCGCTATCGCCTGTGGACGCTACAAAAGTAAGATATGGAAATCCACGGGGATGTCAGTCACGGCCTGGAGAGGGCCCGGCTGGAGATTCTGGAGGCAGCGTCATGAGATATACTGAACACGGCCTACAAATCCCATTGGACGAGCTGCGCCGCATCCTGGACTACGCTGAGAACTGCGTCAAATACGACAGCATGGAACCCTACGTCTACATCACGCCCGGCAGCCGTCCGCGTATCTTCCAATATTGCTACTACGCTGAATGTAATCCTATTGACCATACTCATTCTGCGAGGTGAACCATGCAAATCATTCACGACCACAGCTATATCAGCCAGACGGAACGGGAGTTCATCTCCCGTGGCTACGCCTGCGAGAGCCTGCATTCCCTGCGGTTCAGCTATACCCTTACTGAGGCGCAGCAGGCTGAGAACCGCGCTTACGCCGATGCTGTCGGCGCAGGCAGCGTCGCCTGGGGCGATTATATCGCGGCCGAGGCCCGGCAGCGCAGCGAGCACATGGAGCGCATCGCCGCCCTCCTGGCTCAGAATTTCAAAGTGTGCCAGTATGACCGCCAGGATAATATCCCATACAAATCCGACTGGGACCTGTTCTTTTGGTGCAATGACTTCTCCCAGACCATGCGGGGCTTTCTGTCCGGCAGGGACTACTCCTATTTCACGCTGACCTTCAATGACCGCCATGACCATGAACGGCGGCAGAAGATCTATGACCGCGCCATGCGTATCCTGGACCTGCTCTCCGATGACGAGAACCTGCATATCGCCGTGCAGTACACCGCCGTCATGGACGATGCCAAGATCAAGCACGACGCGAAGCTGGCCGTTCCCAGGATAGCCGACCGGAACTGCACGTATGGAAATATGGAGGGCCGTGTCGAAACCAACGGAGAGAGCCTGTTCTTCCGGAAAAAGCGGTCCCGAAAATACGTGTACCGCTTAACGGACACGGATATTCTGTCCCTATTGTGGCAGCTCCCGGCGTAATGTGAAATGCGCTGCTGTCAACCCGGACTTCCGTACAGGCACTATACGGCCGCAGAAATCGACGCAGCCAACGACACGGACCTGCCGGAGCTGCTGGTCTCCCTGGGGTATCAGGTCAAACGGGTCGGCAGCTACTACACGACCCGGGAGATGGACAGCCTGCGCATCAGGGACCGGCGCACCTGGTTCCGGTACTCGGAATCCACCGGCGGGGACGCCATCGAGTTCGTCCGGCGCTTCCACGGGATGTCGTTCCCGGAAGCCGTGCGCTTTCTCCTGGCATTCAACGGCTATCATGTGGATTCCCACGTTTCCCCGCCCATACAGCGAACGAGGCCGTCTCCCCGGCGAGAGCGGTCCCCATTCGTCCTTCCCCCGCCCAATGACGATAACGAGCGCGTATGCGCCTACCTGCGCGGGCGCGGCATCTCCCCCAGCATCATCGAAGATTTCATCGAATCGGGCTTGCTCTACGAGGACGAGAAATATCATAACTGCGTTTTCGTGGGGCGTGACACCGCCGGGAAACCGGTATTTGCCGCCAAGCGGGGCACCTGGGGCAGCACCCCGTTCAAATGCGACGTAGCCGGCAGCAACAAGAAAATCGCGTTCCGCTTGCCCTATAATCCTGCGCTGGATACCGTCTGCGTGTTTGAATCGCCTATCGACCTCATGAGCTGGCTCACCCTCTACGACCGGTCCAATGCCATAGCCCTCTGCGGCCTGCATGACGCCCCCCTGGAGACGTATCTCCATGAGAACCCGCGTATCAGGTGCATCGACCTGTGCCTGGATGCCGATGAGCCGGGGCGGAGAGCGGTGGAGCAGATGACGGACAAATACGCCCCAAAGGGCTACTCTCTGGCCGCCCACACCCCCGCGCGGGGCAAAGACTGGAACCAATATCTACAGGAAAAGGACTGCATCTACAACCAAAAACATTGAAGGAGGCTGCTATATCATGGAATACGCGGCGATCATCACTTACACCAGCGGAGAGAAAACAGGGGCAACCGTACATGCGCCGGACAGAGAAATGGCATGGAGGAAACTGCTGGAGGCTTTCAACTACGGAGTCAACGTCCAGGCGGTGGAGCTTTGCGAAATTCTGACCGGTGATCACGAGATCTGCTGAGGGACTGAAACGATGGACAAAGAACAGACGGCGATTGAGCGGCTCCGTTTGGCATCGGAAATGTCCCTGAGATTCTACAAGAAAATCCTCGTGGTAACGACCAGCGGCGGCAAGGACTCCGCTGTCTGCGTTGCCCTCGCCTTGCGGGCAGGGATTCCGTTTGAAGTCCTGCATAACCACACCACCGTTGACGCCCCGGAGACAGTCCGCTATGTCCGTGAGGACTTCAGACGCCTTGAGGAGAAGGGCATCAAATGAACGATCAATTTCCCGTTCTACAAAGGCCGGCGCGTGACAATGTGGAGCCTGATCCCCAAAAAGCTCATGCCGCCGACGCGGATTGTCCGCTATTGCTGCTCTGTCTTGAAAGAACGAGGCGGCGCAGGGCGGTTTATCACAACAGGGGTCAGATGGGAAGAGTCGATGAGACGAAAAAACGGTCGGGGTATTTATGAAACAGTGTCGGGCGACCCATCCAAAAAAGTCGTCCTGAACAATGATAACGACGACCGCCGCCGCCTTTTCGAGTCCTGCCGGCTCCAGGCAAAACGGGTATGCAATCCGATCATTGACTGGACGGACCGGGAAGTATGGGATTTTATCGTAGCTGAACATATCCCGGTAAATCTCCTATATCAATGTGGATTCTCCCGTGTGGGGTGCGTTGGCTGTCCTATGGCGGGAACCTTGACCAGGCAACGGGAGTTTGCCCTGTATCCGACCTATCAAGCGGCCTAGCCGCCGCTCTGCGGATGAAGGAATCGGTCATGGAAACTGTGACCACTGTGCAGGAGAACGCTGCCGACATACTGGCCTCGGCCAAGGACCTGAACGCCCAGCGGGCGGAGCAGGAAACTGCGGATACCCTTGGACAGGTGGAGGAAGCTTGACCCATACACAGGACAGGGGGCTGCGGCCCCCTGTCTTTTGCCCTTGGAGGTTGAAATGAAAGTAATCATCAGAGAACTTTTGTCAAGGGTTAATTTCAAAAAGCAGTTCGTCTGCCGCTGTATGGGCAGATGAACTGCTTCAAAATATATAATGGTAAATAACACCAACCACACCGGAGACTCCAAACACCATCAGATTTTTTTCTTTCTCAAATGATTCACCTTACGAACGGTCCAGCCAGCGCATACAGTCCTCCTGGTAAGCGTGCAGCTTGGTATCTTCCGGGTTTATATAGAGTGCGTAAGAGATCTTCCCAAGCAGATGCTGCACAAACCGCCGCTGAAAGACCCGTTTCCCGTCGCGCGATTTTGAACTGTCAGCAATATACTCCGCCTGCCCTGTCCGGATAATGTGGGAACGTACCCCGTATTTTTTACAATAATACATTTCCTGCCGGATTTGGCGGCGGTAAGAGGCCGGCGTCTGCTGTTTCTGATTGACAACAATACCGGTTACAGTCTGCCGCTGCCCCTGCCGGAGCACCTTCGTCTTTTTCTCATTTACAGCAAACCCCATGGCATTCAAAAAGCGCCTGACCTTTTCGATCAGTGGCCCCGGCTTGAAGTTCCCCGAAAAGCTCATGTCATCGCAGTAGCGGGTATACGCGATCCCTCGTTTTTTGCAGTAGGAAAACATATACTCGTCAAAGGGTGCCATGACAATATTGGACAGAGCCGGAGAAGTGGGCGCGCCCTGGGGCAGACGACTGCAATAGCAGCACAGCTTCGCCAGCAGCACGCCCACCGGCTTGGGGAAATATTGGGACGGAAAGGCGCGGGAAAGCACCATTTGAAAGGTTATGCTGTCAAAGAAATTGGAAATATCCATTTTCAGGAGCACAGGCTTCCCCACATGGGGAGCGGTCCCCGCTCTCGGATTTGCCCCCGCCTGATAGGCCGTAGCACAGGCGGGAAGCTTTGCGTAAGAGAGAATCTCCGATAAAATGCGCTTCTGAATCCTCATTAGATTATATTCTGGAATGTGCAGAATCCGGCTGGTTTTGTCACGCTTTGAAATGACAGCCGTACGGTAGCAAAAGGCGGAGGAATTAGACAGCTTATACAGGAATTGCAGCCTCAAATTGTGGCGAAGATAGGAAACCTGTTCTTCATTTTCTGAACACAGTACATCAACGTCCTGAAGAACGGACGGCAGAAACGGCATGGCTGTTTGGTCCCTATGGGATTTTTCCGCATCCAGGAACCCCTTTAGGCCGCCATACTGCACAATAATTTCCATGTCCCACGGATGCAGAAATATGGTATCTCCCTGTATTTTCATATATGAGCACAGCGGGGCGGCACAAAAGAACATAGAAGCAAAGCTTCGTTGCGGCAGGCGCAGCCTGACGCAAAAGCTGCGCTTTTACGCTGGATACTGAACAAACGGCCGCGACTCGCGGACGTCTTGGATTTTCCAATTGGTCTGCCGCCCCGCTGTAACCTCCTTCCCTGCCAGATTATCCGCAGCAGTCTTCAAAAATGGGCCTTATGTATTGTGCGAGTTCTTCCGGCTTTATGCCTGCGCGATTCCAATACCGTGGATGAGGGACTCCGTAAACTTTGAGTTCCCGACAAAATGGAGAATCCGGCCCATAGCCGCGGCCAAACCATAAATCAGCTTTGCCGCACTTCACATCCTGGAACAAGGTCCAAGACCCATGGCCTTCCTCGTTTGGCAGAGCGTCAAATACCCTATCGCTGAAACAGAGCACGGTTTCAATCGCATGGGCCTTGATGAAGTCCACCAAATCTTGATTGTAACGATCCCTGTTAGCGGCAATCAGCGTTTGGGCGGTTTCATCCCCCTCCCCACTGGGGCCATCCAGGGACTTATTAGACCTCTTGCGAAATTAAGCTAAGCGGTCAAAGTTGCAGATGCCAGCAA
>CAJUOA010000010.1 GCA_910587785.1 uncultured Oscillospiraceae bacterium
GGTTCTAGTGTCCAATACGGACGTGCGGGTTCAAGTCCCGCCTCGCGCACCAACCGGAAAGCCTTTATTTGCAAGGCTTTCCGGTTTTTTCTTTGCACTTCTGATGGTTGTTTTCACTTGTTTTTTCCCTTACAGGCTGGAAACGCTTTTGATAAACCCTTCCATGCGGTCTGCGCTGGCCTGCTTCATCCGATCTGTCACATGACCATATACATCCAGTGTAAATGCTGCGGTGTGGTGGCCTAGGTTTTCCTGCACCGTTTTGATGTCATCCCCGCTTTGGAGGGCTGCAACGGCGTAGCTATGACGGAGGTCATGAAACCTTGCATCAGGATAGCCAGCCTTAGCCGCCAGCTTCTTGAAATGGAGATAGACCGTCTGTGCGGAGAAGTGATGCCCCAAGGTGTCTGTAAACACGAAATCGGACTTTTCCCAAGATTCTCCGGCAAACCGTTTCCAATCTGTCTGTTGCTGCCGCTGTTGCCGCAAGACCTCCATTACGGTCTTGGCGGGAATAATTCGGCGGCTTTTTCCGCTCTGAAATATGAGCGTATTGCCAAACGTCGGGGCAAGAAACGAGCCATCATCGCGATTGCCAGAATGATTTTGACCGCGATTTATTCTATGCTCTCCAATCTGGAAACTTGGAACAGCGAAAGGCGCAGACGTTTCATCAGATTCCCCAGCAGCAGGGCTACGCCGATGACGCAGCGAGTGGTGTCCTCCAGGCGCACCGAAATACGGCCCAGACCGTAAGCGGTCTTGCCGGTGCCGAAGAGGCCCTCCACCACATTGCGGTCACAGCTGTCCTGATATCCCTGTTTTTTGAGTTGCCGGGATAAGTTTTGATCTTTAGGCGGCTTTCCCAGGGCCGGGCCGGACAGGCGAATGCCGCGCTCTTTGCAGAAGGACAGCGTTTTCCGATTACGGTAGATTTTGTCCGCCAGAATGCGTTCCAGCCAGCGGCCATAGCGGTCATAGAAGCGGTAGACGGCCTTCCAGAACCCCTCCGATTCATTGTACGCCTCAAAGTCCAGCCGCTCAATCCGGGCGTACCCATCTACCAGACTGATGTGCAGCTTCGCCCCAAATTCAGTGTTGGCATGGGTCTTTCCCCGGACAATGGGGCGTATCCAGGGCTGGGCCAAACTGACGACTCTCCGTGGAATGCTGTGGATTCCACTTTCAAGCATGAGACGCTGCCGTTCGTAAACGGTGGTCACCAGATTCATGCGATTTTTCTGTGGTTCGGTCAATTTCACGCCATTTTGTACGAATTGGACGATATATCCTACATCCCGCCGGATATATTGAAGCTGTTTTCGGCTGGCGGAACGGATTGCCTTGGCGCTGCGCTTTTTGCTCTTGGACAGTCTCAGAAAGTCACGCCGGGCGCGCTTGCGGTACATCCTCGGTTTCTTTTCCCTGGTGCTTTCGCAGATCTTGTCCACTGTCTGTTCCAGCTTCTCCCGCGCCTGATTGAGCAGATTTATTCCTTCCGAACCGAAAGGTCGGAAGGAATATTTGCCATGTTTTAATGAAATAGTGCAGATATGAATTTTCACCAATGTGCTTCACCAGCCATACGTCGCTGCACTTCAGCCGCCGCTGGATCAGCAGCGCGCCGAGCGCCATCCGACAGGGATGGGCCGGATGACCGTTGTTCACAAACTGCGCCGCATACCGCTCCTCCGCGATGTCCCATGGAACCAATGCTGCCAGTTTGACCCAATCATTTTCAGGGTCCAATTTTCCATACGGAAATACAAAATCCTCAATTCGAAGCTGGCTGCTGTCCTTGTATATCTGCTCCGCCTCCTTAGGTGCAAGCTTTTTCCCCTCGTTCCTGTTTCTTCCTTACACCTATTATACCATATTCCTCCTTAAAATGCTTGTATTTCATTGACTTTTGAGGTTGCGAAGCGGTCCCTAAGTATGAACTGGCTAATCATCTGAATAACACTTTCAATTCTGATGCGCTTGCTTGTGTTTTTCGAGCAGGCGTATTTCTATTGCTGAATTGTATAGTCTGGCCCCGTTGCCGTTCTCCACCCCTCCCATCTGAATTTCCAAAAAGTTCAGATAGGAGGAAACGGCCATGTCATACAATCATGGCAGAGAAGAACGAAAATGGCAGCGTTGGAAACTGGCTGAAGAAAAGGTACTGCGGGCCTGCGGCATGGACGAAAGCACGATTGAACAGCTTCACCTTTGGGACAGGGCTATGTTCAATTCGGACAGACGTTTTTATGAGAAATTGCAGGACACGGGTACATATCTTGACAGCGTTGCCGGGAGTGAAGCGCCAGCCGAGATTTACACGGTGGAAGATATGCTGAATGATATTGAGAATTTGGAACTGCTCAAAGCCCTGCTGACGGTGGACAAGCTCACTCTGCAAATTACTTTGCTGAAAATGAATGGGTACTCCACCAATGAGATTGCCATACTTGTCCACCTGTCCACGGACGCCATTTATAAGCGGATAGCTGTACTGAAAAAGAAATTGAAGGAATTTCAAAGGTAACTCCAAAATCGCACGTCCCCACGGACTGCTGGGTGAGAGGTCAAGTCCTCTCACCCAGTTTTTTCGTAGGAGGACGGGCGAATGACGTTCATGGCTAAGGTCTACACGCTTCGGACAGAGGTGTATAGCGAGGGCTGGAATTTGTGGGATGAAACACTCTATAACCGGGCGTTTAGAGTTCCCAAAAGTGTTGAGGAATTGATTTTTGACGCAGAGCAGCGGGAACTACTCAATAAAGCTATTGCCGCGCTCCCGGAAATCCAGCGGCGGCGGTTTCTGCTCTACCATGAATATAACCTCAACTACCGCCAGATTGGTGAGATGGAGCATTGTAGGCCGCAGTCAATCAGGCACTCGGTTATTCGGGCCAAGGAGAAGATAAAGGCAGTAATCGAAAAGTATCGGGCCGGATAGTAAAGAACTGCCCCGTATCTTTGGATACGGTGCAATCTGTTAAATGTTCTCTAATGGAATTTTACTGACATCAAAAAGAGAGAACATTGTCCCAAAGCAAATCCCGCAAAAAAACCGGGAGGGCGCCTGCCCTCCCGGTTTTTTCATCGCCGCCCGTCCCGACGGCGGCCCAGGTCCAGGCACGCCAGGACCAGACTGGCCACCGCCAAAGCGGCAGTCATCGTCACCGACGCGGCCAGGACGATCATCGTGATGATACGAGCTTTCTTCAACATCAGAGGGTACCTCCTTAAATAATATCAGGTGTCACCGGTCTTGGTGAAAAGAACGGTCTGCGCTTTCATGGATATTTTTTCTACCTGCCACCCGTATTTTGTGAGCTCCTTCTTGTACTTGAGAAAGGAGTGATCTATGGGAATGCCGGCAATGCCCTCGATCTCCGCAAAGGTGAGCCGGAGGGACGGCTCCTCGCTTTTTTGTACGTAGTCCCACAGCAGGGCGTATTTACTCATGGATGTTCTCCTCATGCTTTGGAGAGGAACAGAAGAAACCCCTCCGAATCCACTTCCAGACGTTTGACAACTCCGCCCTGAACCAACAGCGGGATCTGCTCCTCGGAATAGGGATGGAACACCATCCCCTTCCACTTGCCGTCCGAAAACAGGTAGTCCCCATCCCCGTTGACAGTGTGGGGCTCCCTTTCATATTCCTCGTCCGTCCGGTCCAGCGTCAGGACCACCGTGCCGCCGTCTTTTGTGATCCGGCACAGCTCCCGGACCGCCGCGATCCCGTCCCGAAGCGGCATGTGGTCGATGACATCCCGGGAAACTACCGCGTCAAACTGTCCGTCAGCATACCCCGTTGCCAAAACATCAGCCGCCCGGAAGTCTGCGCTGTAAATTCCCTTTGATTCCAGCAATTTCCTTGCCATATCCGCCGCAGCGGAGGAGATGTCAAACCCTGAGACCTGGAATCCGTTCACGGCGAGCCGGAGCGCGTACGCCCCACAGCCGCATCCAGCGTCACAGACGGTTTTTACCTGCCGGCTTTTCAAATACTCCATCACCGGGTCTGGGGGAAACCCGGAGTTCCCGATATAAGCGCTTACCCGGTTCAGGTCCACAGTGCTCCAGGACTGTTCCCAAAAGCCTTTCATAACAGCGTCTCCACAGCCCGTCAGATCCAGCTCTCATCCACCTCGTGCCGCCTGTGGCGGGTCATGAGGTTTTCCAGGGCGTGCCCGGCGCTCTCCCCCCGGTAGAGCACATCATAGGCGCACTGACAGATGGGCATCTCCACCCCCATCTTCTCCGAGAGCTGGCAGGCGCTCAGCGCAGCAAAGTAGCCCTCCACAACGGCCCCCACCTGCTCCATGGCCTCCTGGGCGTTCTTCCCCTCGCCGATGAGGATGCCGCACCTCCGGTTCCGGGAGTGCATGGAGGTGCAGGTAACGATGAGGTCCCCCATGCCGCTGAGCCCCGCGAAGGTCTCCTTCCGCCCGCCCAGGGCCACCCCCAGCCGGGCCATCTCCGTCATGCCCCGGGTCATGAGCAGCGCCTTTGCGTTGTCCCCCAGCCCCATGCCGTCGCTGACCCCGCAGCAGAGGGCCAGCACGTTCTTCAGCGCCGCCCCCAGCTCCACACCAACGATATCCTCGTTGGTATACACCCGGAAGCGGGGCGTCATGAACGCCTCCTGGACGAACCGGGCGGTCTCCAGGTCCCGGGCCGCGGCTACGCATCCCGTAGGCGCGCCCCGCCCTACCTCCTCCGCGTGGGAGGGCCCGGAGAGGGCCGCCGTGGGGCACCTCCCCCCCGTCTCCTCCCCGATGATCTCCGTCATGCGCAGGCTGGTGCCCTTCTCGATGCCCTTCGCCGCAGAGACCAGCACCGTACCGTCCCGCAGAAGCGCCGCAGCCTGCCGCGCCGTCTCCCGCACGGCAAAGGAGGGCGCGGCAAAGACCACCAGCTCACTCTCCCGCAGGCTCTCCATCGTATCCATGCACCGCAGGTCCGGCGGCAGCTTCACCCCGGGGAGCCGGGGATTCTCCCCAGTCTCCCGCAGCACCGCCGCCTGCTGGGGACGGTGGGACCAGAGGGAGACCTGCTCCCCCTTCTCCGCCAGCAGCACCGCCAGGGCCGTGCCCCAGCCGCCGCTGCCTAAAACTGTAATATTCATCGAAAAAATGCCTCCCCGTTATTCCTTCTTGTGGTGGAAGGAGAACTTGCTCTCCGTTCCCGTGAGGAGCCGGTGGATGTTCCCCCGGTGCTTCCAGACGGTGAGGCCCCCCATAGCGATGCCCAGGAGCAGGAGCACCCAGTCGTGGTACAGAAACCAGGTGGCGATGGGAAAGCTCGCCCCCGCCCAGACGGACCCCAGGGATACGTACCGGGTGAGCACCGCCAGTACCAGGAAGCCCACCCACGCCACCAGCGCGATGCGCCAGTCGATCATCAGCACGATGGCCCCGCCGGAGAGGATGCCCTTGCCCCCCTTGAACTGGAACATGCAGGGGTACATATGCCCCAGCAGGCAAAAGAGCCCGGCCCAGTACTTGGCCAGCGTCACCGCTTCGGCGGGTGCGTTGATGATGTCTGTGGCGAGCCACACCGCCAGCACCGCCTTGAGCACATCAGTCAGGATCACTACTGCGGTCAGCGGCCCGCCAAAGGTGCGGTAGAAGTTAGTCAGCCCCGCGTTGCCGCTGCCATGATTGCGCACATCGTCCCGCAAAATATACTTGGATACGATGACTGCCCCATTGAAGCAGCCGCAGAAGTAGGCAAGCGCCGCAATCAGGACGAAGGGCCAGAATTCGATCGTGTACGGCATCGCTCACTCCTCCTTATCGCCCTTTTGACGGATGGTCATTTTGATGGGGGTACCCTCCAGACCGAATACACCGCGTATTTGATTCTCCAAATATCTCTGATAGGAGAAGTGGAAAAGCCTTGCGTCATTGCAGAAGCAGACAAAATGAGGGGGCTTGATGCCGGTCTGGGTCATATAGTAGATTTTGAGCCGCCGCCCCTTGTCCGTGGGGGGCTGGACGCGGGTCTGAGCGTCCGCAAGCACGGAGTTGAGCATCCCGGTAGTGATCCGCGTCGCCGCCTGGTTGTTCACGTACTGGATGAGCTCGAAGAGCCGGTCCACCCGCTGTCCCGTGGCGGCGGAGATGAAGAGGATGGGGGCGTAGGGCATATAGCTCAGATCCCGGCGCACGTCCTCCCGCATCTTGTCCATGGTCTTGCCGTCCTTCTCGATGAGGTCCCACTTGTTGACGACAATGATACTGGCCTTCCCGGCCTCGTGGGCCATGCCGGCCACCTTGGTGTCCTGCTCGGTGACGCCGTCCTGGGCGTCGATGAGGATGAGGCACACGTCCGCCCGCTCAATGGCCATTTGCGCCCGGAGGACGCTGTAGCGCTCGATGGCCTCGTCCACCTTGGCCTTCTTGCGCATCCCGGCGGTGTCGATGAAGACATATTTCCCGGTCTCGTTCTCAAAATAGGAATCAATGGCGTCCCGGGTGGTCCCGGCGATGTCGCTGACAATAGTCCTCTGCTGGCCGAGGATCTTGTTGGTCAGGGAGCTCTTGCCCACGTTGGGCCGTCCGATGACCGCCACCTGGATCCGGTCATCGTCCTCCTCGTCCTCCCCCTCGGGGGGGAAGTACTTCACGCACTCGTCCAGCAGGTCCCCGGTGCCGTGGCCGTGGACGGCGGAGACGGCGATGGGGTCCCCCAGGCCCAGGTTGTAGAACTCGTAGAAATCCGGGTCTACGGTCCCCACGGAGTCCATCTTGTTCACCGCGAGGACGATGGGCTTGCCGCTGCGCAGGAGCATGGCGGCCACCTCCTGGTCGGAGGCGGTGAGGCCCGTGCGGATGTCGGTGAGAAAGACGATCACGTCCGCGTGGCTGATGGCAATTTCCGCCTGCTCGCGCATGAAGGTCAATATCTCGCTGTCCGTGCGGGGCTCGATGCCGCCGGTGTCGATGAGGGTGAACCTGCGGCCGTTCCAGTCGGATTCCCCGTAGATACGGTCCCGGGTCACGCCGGGGGTGTCCTCGACAATGGACACCCGCCGTCCAATCAGCTTGTTGAACAGGGCGGATTTGCCCACGTTGGGCCGCCCTACGATGGCGACAATGGGTTTTGGCATGGGTATCACTCCGTTTCGTTTGGTGTGCAGAATGCGGGTTTTGTGTCGAAATTTTGAAGTGTGCTGGAATATGATGAGTCCCCTGCGGGATTGTGCGGGTCAAAATCCCTGCCGTTTATTTCCGGTGCAGCGTCGGATCATCCGTCCGCCCCAGGAGGTAGTCCACGGAACAGTCCAGATAATCGGCAATCAGGACCAGATTGCCGGAATAGATGTTGGAAGAAGGGTTCTTCCTCCATTGACCAAAGGTACTCTCGGATATTCCGGTAACTTTTGCCATGCGGTACGAGGTAATTCCCCGTTCATCCATGATTTTTAGAATATAATCACTGTGTTCCATATCAACCTCAAAAAACACCCCAAAATTCTACGGTAGCCTATTGACTACCCCAGAATTCTATGGTATAGTATAGCACAGAAAAAACAAGGAGGCAACAACATGAAAGACCCTCTGAGAGAAATTTTCGAGCATTTCCAGGACGTCCACTCCCCCACAGCGGAATACTGGGCGCTCTGCCGGGCCGAGGAGGACGTACTGAATCAGGCCCGTTCGGTTATGGGGGCGGCATTCGTAGACGAGCTTCTCCGACGTTCTGCCGATGTGAACTGGCAGTCCGAATACGAGTGGTTCCGGGAGGGCTTCCGGCTGGGGGCGGCGCTGATACTGGAGGCGGGGTCATTTCCGGCCTAGGATGGCGTCCAGGAGGTCGAAGCCGTCCTGCTCCACCACGGTCACGGGTACGCCCAGGGCGGACTCCACGTCGGAGACATGGAGGTCGTCCAAGAACACGTCGCCGCCGTGGCGGAGCATGTTGACGGGGATCAGGAGGCGGGAGCCCAGGGGCCTGCCCTTGAGCTGGGCGATGAGGTCGCCGCCGGTGACGAGGCCGGCCACGTCTACGGTGTGGCCGAAGAAGTTGTTTTCTATGGCGATTACCTGTCCGGCGGCGCCGGTTTTTTCTGCCGCTTTTTCCGACAGTTCCCGGAGGAATGGGGCGGCGCTGACGCCGGTAGCGATGGTGTAGGGGGAGGCGGAGACGGGGGCGTCCTCCAGGCGGAGGGCGGCGTGGAACTCGGTGATAAGGCTCCGCAGGAGGCCGACGCCGTTTTCGATCTGGACGTAGTCCTCATAGTAGTCCTCATCGGGGAGGGGGCGTCCGGCGCGGATGTAGAGTTCATCGGAGCAGAAGAACATCCGGGAGCCGGTCTGTTTAAGGCATTTTGCGCCGAAGGCGTCCACCTGGTCGATGACGGCGCAGGCGGTCTCCCGGTCCACGGGTTTGAGCCTGGCGAGGCCCTGGCGGTACTTGGTGAGGCCCACGGGGACGATGGAGCAGCTGGCGAAGCCCCAGGCGGCCATGTCCTCCATGGTGCGCTGGAGGTGTTCGCCGTCGTTCCAGCCGGGGCAGAGGACGATCTGGCCGTTCATGACGATGCCCGCGGCGCCGAAGGCGCGCATATACTCCAGGCTGTCGCCTCCGGCTTTATTGCCTAAAAGGGTGGAGCGGAGCTGGGGCTCGGTGGCATGGACGGAGACGTTGATGGGGCTGATGCGCAGGTCGATGATGCGCTGGGCCTCCCGGGGGGAGAGGTTTGTGAGGGTGATATAGTTGCCCATGAGGAAGCTGAGGCGGGCGTCGTCGTCTTTGAAGTAGAGGGTGTCGCGGCAGCCGGGGGCCATCTGGTCGACGAAGCAGAAGAGGCAGTGGTTGGAGCAGGGACGGGGGGCGTCCATGAGGTAGGTGTCGAAGTTAAGGCCGAGGTCTTCTCCCTCGGGCTTTTTTATTTTGAGGGTACGGCGGAGGCGGTCGGGGGATTCGAGGACCAGGACGGGGTCGGGGTCGTAGCCGAAGAAGCGGTAGTCGAGGACATCGACGATGTCGTGGCCTCCGATGGAGAGGAGTTTTTCGCCGGTGCGGACTCCGGCGCGCTCGGCGGGGGAGCGTGGGTCGATGGATGAGATGATGGTGCTCATAGTGCCTCCTCTGCGGTTATTTCTTCCTTTGGTATTGAGTATACTGTAAATCTTTCCATTTTTCAATATTCAATTCGCTGAATTGAGCATAGAAATCAAAGAATATGCGGTGCAGTCCTTCAGAAGAGGGCAGCGTGTGGAAGAGCGGGCGGATGATATCCGTCCCTGCGGAAGCGGTGCGCCGTATTGCAAGGCAGTCTCGCCCGCACTGTGCCGGTGGCCCGGTAGTTTCTTCAAAGAAGTGTGCTTTAGGAGGCGAAGCCAACGAAGGGGACCGAAGGGCCAGGGAGTGGTTCCAGCGATTTTGGGCGGCATCGGCCCAGAGGAGGGATTGGGAAGAGGAGACAAACAGGTCGTAGCGCAAACCAAAATCCCCCGTAATCAAGGAAGATTCTCAAGAAACGTAGTTTCTTGAGCGTCTTTTTGGTTCCTTTTTCCACGGGGAAAAAGGAACCGGGGGACCGGGGCGAGAAGTCCCGGAGGCTTCGGCCAAGAAGAATCAAAACGAGGGCTTAAAACAACCGACAAAGGGCATACTGGAGGTTGAAAACCAAAAGCGAGGATGGTGGGACCATGTACGACAATCAGTTTACGCCCCGGGCGCAGAGCGCGCTGCGTCTGGCCCAGGCGGCGGCGGAGGAGCTGGGGCACAGCTACGTAGGCAGTGAGCATCTGCTGTTAGGACTGCTGCGGGAGGAGGACGGCGCCGCCCACCGGTGCCTGACGGAGCAGGAGGTGACGGCGGAGCGGACGCGGGACGTGATCGTGCGCATTGTGGGCACGGGCCTGCCGGGCTTGGCTCCGCCCCAGGGGCTGACGCCCCGGGCCAAGCGGGTGATTGAGAACGCGGTAGGGGAGTCGAGCCGCACGGGGAGCGGCTACGTGGGCACGGAGCACCTTCTGCTGGGCATCCTGCGGGAGAGCGGGACAATGGCCATGCGGGTGCTGGCGACGCTGGGGGCGGACCCCCGAAAGCTCCAGGCGGCCCTGCTCCAACGGATGAGCGTGGTCCAGCGCCTGCCCCGGGAGGCGGGGGAGCGGAGTATGCCCCCCGTCCGGGCGGCGGCGCCGGAGGTGCCGCGGTCGAAGGCGCTGGAGCAGTTCACCCGATCCCTCAATGCCATGGCTCGTGAGCACCAGCTGGACCCGGTGGTGGGCCGGGAAAAGGAGATCGGCCGCACCATCCGCATCCTCTCCCGGCGGACGAAGAACAACCCGGTGCTCATCGGCGAGCCCGGCGTGGGCAAGACCGCCGTGGCCGAGGGCCTCGCCGCCCGGATCGTGGCGGGGGACGTGCCGGAGGAGCTGCTGGGGAAGAACATCCTCTCCATCGACCTTGCCGCCATGCTGGCGGGGACCAAGTACCGGGGGGAGTTCGAGGAGCGGGTGAAGGCCGCTCTGGCCGAGGTGCGGCGGATGGGCAACGTGATCCTCTTCATCGACGAGCTCCACACCATCGTGGGCGCGGGGAGCGCTGAGGGGGCTGTCGATGCGGCCAATATCCTGAAGCCCGCCCTCAGCCGGTCAGAAATTCGGGTCATCGGCGCGACCACAAGGGACGAGTACCGCCGGTATATCGAAAAGGACGCGGCCCTGGAGCGCCGCTTCCAGCCCGTGACCGTGGAGGAGCCCAGCCGGGAGGAGGCGGTGGAGATCCTCCTGGGTCTCCGGGACAAGTACGAGGCCCACCATAAATTGGCCATCACCGACGAGGCGGTCCAGGCGGCGGTGGACCTGGGGGAGCGCTACCTCCCGGACCGGTTTCTGCCGGACAAGGCCATCGACCTCATGGACGAGGCCTGCTCCCGGGTGCGCATGGAGTGCGAGACCCGCACGCCGGACCTCAAGGAGCTGGAGGACCGCCTGGAGCGGGTCCGCCGGGAGAAGGCGGAGGCCGTCAGCGGCCAGGACTTCGAGCGGGCGGCCCAGCTGCGGGACGTGGAGGAAGACTTCGCCCGGGAACTGCGGGAGGAGAAGGCCCGCTGGGTCAACGGCCGCACGGACGACCTCATCGCCGTCACCGGGGAGGACGTGGCCGCCGTGGCCGCCGAGTGGACCGGCATCCCGGTCCGCCGCATCACCGAGGACGAGGGGCAGCGCCTGCTGCGGCTGGAGGACACCCTCAAGGCCCGGGTGGTGGGGCAGGACGAGGCGGTGGGGGCCGTCTCCCGGGCCATCCGCCGGGGCCGGGTGGGCCTCAAGGAGCCGGGACGGCCCATCGGGAGCTTCCTCCTCCTGGGCCCCACCGGCGTGGGCAAGACGGAGCTCTGCCGGGCCCTGGCGGAGGCCCTCTTCGGCAAAGAGGACGCCATGATCCGCATCGACATGTCCGAGTACGCCGAGGGCCACGCGGCCAGCCGCCTGGTGGGCTCGCCTCCGGGCTACGTGGGCCACGAGGACGGGGGACAGCTCACCGAGAAGATCCGGCAGAAGCCCTACTCCGTGGTGCTCTTCGACGAGATCGAGAAGGCCCACCGCTCGGTCTGGAACCTGCTGCTGCAAATTTTGGAGGACGGCTGTCTCACCGACAGCCACGGCAGGAAGGCGGACTTCAAAAACGCGGTGGTGGTGATGACCAGCAACGTGGGGGCCTCCCAGATCACCCAGGAGCACCCCCTGGGCTTCGCCAGCGGCGACGGCGGGGAGCGGGAGCGGCAGGAGCGGGTCAGCCGGGCGGTCACCGGGGAGCTGCGCCGGACCTTCCGGCCGGAGTTTCTGAACCGCATCGACGGCATCATCGTCTTCCGCCAGCTGGCGGAGGAGGACCTCCGGGAGATCGCCCGCAGGCTCTTGGCCCAGACCGGGGAGCGGATGGAGAAACTGGGCCTCAGCTTCCGGGCGGAGGAGGAGGCCGTCTCGCGCCTCGCCCGGGAGGGCTTCGACCCCGCCAGCGGCGCGCGGCCCCTGCGCCGGAAGATCTATGCCGATGTGGAGGACCCGGTGGCCGGCGGCCTGTTGAGCGGGCTCTTCCGCAAGGGGGACCGGGTGGTGCTCCGGGACGGGGAAAAGGGCCTTGCTATTGGGAAGGAATTGGAGTAAAATGGAAGGAACGGGTCTCAACAGGACCCGTCCCTACATACCCATCGCATCGAATAGAAAGGAGAACAATATGCCATTTTCCGGTTCCGACTCCGGCGGCTTCCAGTGGGAGGGCTTTGACAGCGGCGCGCCGAACCAGCCCAAGCCGCCCAGGAAAAAGCCCCGCAGGGCCGTCAAGAGCCCCGTGACGCGCCTCCTCATCAACCTGGGCGTGACGTTGGCCGTTGGGCTCGCGTACTTCTACCTGGAGCTCCCCGCCCTCAACCTCCAGGCCCCGGACTTCTACGCCTTCGTCCTGCTGCTGTGCGCGGTGTACTGCGGCTGCGCGGTGCTCACCAGCGGCTTTGAGGGGCAGGGGGCCAAGCACTACTTCAAGTTCCTGAAAAAACAGTGCGCCGTCCCCTTCTTCCTGGCGGTGGTCCTGGTGGCCGTGGCCATCGGCGGCAACGTGGTAGGCAGCGTCATCTTCCGGGCCAAGACTTACGCGGAGCTCCTGCCCATCGAGACCGGCGACTTCGCCCAGGAGGTGGACGAGATCTCCTACGACCAGATCCCCATGCTGGACCGGGCCAGCGCCGAGCGCCTGGGCGACCGGAAGCTGGGCGAGCTCAGCGACATGGTCAGCCAGTTCGAGGTCATGGATGACTACACCCAGATCAACTACCGGGGCCGCCCCGTGCGCATCGCCACCCTCACCTATATGGACCTCATCAAGTGGTTCACCAACCGGGGAGACGGCCTCCCGGCCTACCTCCTCATCGACATGGTGACCCAGAACGTGGAGCTGGTGCGCCTGGAGGAGGGCATCAAGTACACCACGGTGGAGCACTTCGGCCGCAACCTCTACCGCCACATCCGCTTCCACTATCCCACCTATATGTTCGCCCAGGCGGTGATGGAGATCAACGAGGAGGGCGTGCCCTACTGGATCTGCCCCCGGCTGGTGAAGACCATCGGCCTCTTCGGCGGCGTGGACGTGAAGGGGGCCGTGCTGGTCAACGCCATCACCGGCGAGAGCCAGTATTATGAGGAGGTCCCCCCCTGGGTGGACAACCTCTACCCCGCGGACCTCATTGTCCAGCAGTACGACTACTACGGCATGTACCACAACGGCTTTTTGAACTCCCTCTTCGGCCAGCGGGACGTGACCGTGACCACCGACGACTACAACTATATCGCCATGGGGGACGACGTGTGGGTGTACACCGGCGTCACCTCCACCGGCGGGGACCAGTCCAACATCGGCTTCATCCTCACCAATCAGCGGACCAAGGAGTCGAAGTTCTACTCCTGCGCCGGGGCCACGGAGCACTCCGCCATGGCCAGCGCCCAGGGCCAGGTCCAGCACCTGGGCTACGCCGCCACCTTCCCCCTGCTTTTGAACGTGGGCGGGGAGCCCACCTACTTCATGGCTATGAAGGACAATGCCCGTTTGGTGAAGAAATATGCCATGGTCAACGTCCAGCAGTACCAGATCGTGGCCACTGGCGACACGGTGGGGGAGTGCGAGCAGAACTACCTCGCCATGCTCAGCCAGAACGGCATCGTGGACGGCAATGCGGGCCTGACCGGCACCGAGACCGTGGAGGGCGCCATCGCCGAGATCCGCTCCGCCGTCCTGGACGGGAACAGCTTCTATTTCATCCGTCTAACCGGCAGTGATACCTTCTACTCCGTCAGCGCCGTGGAACAGCCCCTGGCGGTGATCCTCAGCGCCGGGGACCGGGTGGCGGTCACCTACCGCCCCGGTCAGGAGCGCATCCTCACCGGCGTGGCGGTGGAGCTGCGGTAAAAAAGCGCAAAATGTCTGCCCGCGGGCGCTCAGCCTCGCGGGCAGACATTTTTTCAACGATACGGGTCAGGACAGCCGCCGCTCAAACCCGCCGCTCACATGGACGCCCTCCTGGACGATGAAGAAGGCCTTGGGGTCGATCCGCTGGAGGACCTCCCGGAAGTCGTCGATCTCGTACTTGTTCATACAGACGCAGAGAATGTGGGTGGGCTCGCCGGTGTAGACGCCGGCGCCCTCCCAGCGGGTGATGCCCCGGTGGAGATTCTCCATGATATACTGCCCCAGCTCCGGGGCGTTGCTCTTGGTGAAGATGAGGACCTGGACGGTGACGCTCTGCCGGTGGGAGCGGTCGATGGCGATGGAGGTGATGACTACGTTGAGGACCGAGTAGATCAGGGTGGGCACATCGAACATGAGGCCGCAGGCGGCCAGGAGCGCCACGTTGAAAAACAGGTTGAACTGCCCGATGGTGGTCTGCACCCCCTTCTTGGAGAGGCACAGGCCCAGAAGGTCCAGTCCGCCGCCGCAGCACCCGCTGGTGAGGGCAAGCCCTGAGCCAACCCCGGAGATCACGCCCCCCAGGAGGCAGCCGGTGAGCACGTCGTCCACGATGGGCGCGGCGGGGACGGGGACGGCGCTGAGGAACACGGTGTAGGCCGTGGCGCAGATAAGGGTGTTGCGGAAGAACTGCCTGCCCAGCAGGCGGTAGGCCACGATGAGAAGGGGGACGTTGAAGGCGTAGAGGATGAGCCCCGCGAAGTCGAAGGACGGCGCGTCCATGTGGAGCGCAAGGAGGATTCCGGAGCGGATGAGCTGGCACAGCCCCATGAGCCCCCCTGTGATGAGCCCCAGAGGAGTCACGAAAAAGTTGATGCCCACCGCGTAGATCAGCGCCCCCAGCACCGCCATGGCGAGGCGGCCCCAGCCGCTCCGCATTGCTGTTTGAACCATTGTGTCATCAGTCCTGCCTTTCCAGCTTTCGTCCTGCGCGGCCCCGGAGGTGCGGCTCCGCGTCAAGCGCTGGGAAGTATATCATATCAAAGACTGTATTGCAAGTACCTTTTCAGCCGCTTGCGCCCCCGGCTGAGGGTCCGGGAGACGGTGGACTTGTCCACCCCCAGCTCCTTGGCGATGGCCCCCATGGAGAGGCCCAGGTCGTAGTAGAGGTGGATCATCTCGCTCTGACGGGGGGTCAGCTCCCGGGCGCGGACCTTGGCGAGATTCCGGCGCAGGCGCTCGAGCTGCTCGCTGTTATCCTCGCTGTGGGAGCGCTCCCAGGCGGTCAGATCGCCCAGGAATTCGTTGTCCCGGCTGGTGATGGCCTTCTTGACCGGTCTATCTTGTGTGCCGCCCATGCTTGTGGTACCTCCTGTCGTAGTATCGCTCCATGACCAGCGCCGCCTCCCGGGTCTCCCGGTAGAGTGTGTTCAGGTCCTTGATCCTCTGCTCCAGCCTGCCCCGCTCCTTGGGGTCCTCCGTCCGGGCCAGCTCATCCTTCAGAGCGATGATCCGCACCCGCAGCAGGTCCGCGCTCTGCCGGTAGCTTGCCGCCATGCGCAAAAGGGTCATCTCTCCACCTCCCCGGCCAACGCCCGGAAGGGGGCCATCTCCTCCAGGAGCCACGCGGACACACATTCCTCGCACAGCCGCCTTCCTCCCACCAGCCAACAGGGACTGCCCCGGTAGAGCTCCCCGCCGCAGCGGGTGCACAGGGCCGCGGGGGCCTCCCGCTGGAGGTCCCGGCTTCTCCTATGTACGATACGCAAAAAAAATTCCTCCTAAAATTGAAAATTTCCTATTGACAAATGGGGGGCGGTGTGCTAATATACAACACGTCGCTAATCGTGCTGGTATAGCTCAGTTGGTAGAGCAGCTGATTTGTAATCAGCAGGTCGGGGGTTCGAGTCCGTCTACCAGCTCCATTCTCTGAGTTTGACAGCCTTTATAATTTAATAGGGGAGCGTTCCCGAGTGGCCAAAGGGGGCAGACTGTAAATCTGTTGTCGACGACTTCGGTGGTTCGAATCCACCCGCTCCCACCAAACCGCTGCACCGGCAGGTGCGGCGGTTTTTTTCTCAACGTCCGGCACCGCCGTGCCCGCCGGACGGGATACCTCCTTTCCCTCGTTTTCCCCTTTGATGCAGAACACTCGTTTCGGCAAGAGGTATCATAGCACGTCTGTTTCTAAAAGTCAAGAGAGAATTTCAAGTTTTCTGAAAATTATTTTTTTATTCCATTCACCAACGGACGAACCTATAGGAGGGCAGAGCGATGAGTTTTGGTCAGAGATTACGAGAACGGCGCAAGGAGCTGGGGATCAGCCAGGGAGCTTTGGCCAAGGCCCTGGGGGTGAGCCTGTCGGCGGTGAGCAACTATGAGAACGACCTCAACGCCATGCGGGATGAGGTGCTGGTGAAGGCATTCGAGGCCTTGGACGTGGAGCCCAACTACCTCTTCCAGGACTCCTTCAGCGGCGAGAGCTTCACCTGCTCGGTGGAGGAGCAGAAGCTGGTGCGCAAGTACCGCACCCTCCGCCTTGCGGGGCGGCAGGCGGTGCAGTCGGTGGCGGACTCCCTGTGCACCTGCCAGCAGGAGCTGGAGGCGGAGCGGGACGCGGAGATCGCCCTGGAGCGCCCGGCCCCGGAGGTCCGGCAGATCCCCCTCTACCGCAGTCCGGCGGCGGCGGGCTACGCGGCCCCCGTCTTCGGGGAGGACTTCGACTATCTGGACGTCACCGGCGACGTGCCCCAGGGGGCCGACTTCGCCGTGCGCATCCAGGGGGACTCCATGGAGCCCTATATCAAGGACGGCTCGGTGGTCTACGTCAACCGGGACCCCCTGGTCAACGGCGACGTGGGCATCTTCTGCGTGGACGGGGATATGCTCTGCAAGCAGTACCTCCGGGACCCGCTGGGGATGGTCTATCTCTTCTCCCTGAACCGGCGGCGGGCGGATGCCGACGTGCTCCTCCCCCGGGACAGCGGGCGGACCATGGTCTGCTTCGGCAGGGTGCTCTTAAAGGCCCGTCCGGGCATCCCCGGGTGCGGCTGAGGGCAGGAAAAACGGCGGGCTTCCAAGCCCGCCGTTTTTTTGCTTTTCAGGACCGCTCCCTGCACCACCGGTTGAGCAGAAATTCCAGGTAGTCGCTCTGTCCGAAGAGCCGTTCACTGTCCGGGTTTCCGTATGCCCGGACAAACTCCCGCACCGGGACAGTGAGGGCCGCGTGCTGGGCGGGGGAGGCGCTGTCCAGGTAGGTCTGGAGGATGGCCTCCGCCCCGTCGGTCCGCAGGTTCCCCAGACGCCAGAAGGGCGCGGGGGCGGTGATATTGGGGTAGACGTCCAGATTCCGGTCCACGTAGAGCACGGGGGTGTCCTCCACGAAGCTCCTGGTGGAATCGTCCCCGCTCAGCCGGGCGCAGAGGGCGCTCTCCGTCTCGCCGAAGACGTCCGGGAGGGTCTTCTCCCCGAAGTGGCGGAGGGTGGACTGGGCCAGGAACGGGGGGATCTTCTCCAGGTCCTCCGGCGTGACGCGGATGTCATAGCGCTTCTCGTTCTCCCCGTCGCAGCTCCCGGCGTGGACGAAGGCGGTGAAGGGCGCGCCGAAGGCGGCGCAGCGCTCCGCCAGGCGCAGGTCCTCGATCATCTTTTCCACCAGGGGCAGTTCGGGCAGGGTCTCCTTGTTGACAAAGACCTGGATACGGGGCGCGATCTCCTTCTCCAGCAGGAGGCCGGCGGTCTCCACCAGCTCCCGGTACGCGCCCCTGCGGCCCACATAGCGGTCGGTGAGGGCTTCGCCGCCGAAGAAGGTCAGCTGGGCCGTGCGGACGCCCTGGGACTTGATCCAGTCCAGATAGGTGCTGTCCCGGACCGCCCGCCAGTAGCTGATGAGCTCGAAATGGGGCGTCTGGCGGTCGGAGAGGGCGGCGCACAGCTCCCAGCGCTCTTTGTAATCGTCGTGGAAGTCCGGCTCCCGGTACCAGTCAGCCACCTCCAGGGAGGAGGTGAAGGGGCGAAACTGCTCCGCCACAAAGCGGAGGTCATCTGTGGTCAGACTGCCATTGGGGACCGCCCCCAGCCAGCAGTGGGCGCACCGGTTGGGACAGCCGCACATGTCCAGGCAGACGGTCAGGCTTTTGAAGGACGTCATAGGTATTCCTTTCCACGGGCAGGGCGCGGCGCACCGCCGCGCCCTGCAAGGCCGGATGTTACAGGGAATCCACCTCTTCCAGCCACAGGCGCGCCGCGGCGTCGCTGGGCATCCGCCAGTCGCCCCGGGGGCTGAGGGCCACGGAGCCCACCTTGGGGCCGTCGGGGAGGCAGGAGCGCTTGAACTGCTGGGCAAAGAAGCGGCGGTAGAAGCTGTGGAGCCACTTGAGGATTACCGCCCGGCTGTAGGTGCGGCCGAAGGCCCGCTCCGCCAGGCGCAGGACCTTCTGGGGGCCGAAGCCCCAGCGGAGGATATAGTAGAGGAAGAAGTCGTGGAGCTCATAGGGCCCCACCAGGTCCTCGGTGCGCTGGCTGATCTCCCCCTGGACCGCCGGGAGGAGCTCCGGAGAGACGGGGGTGTCCAGGATGTCCTCCAGCACATGCGTCAGGTCCTGGTCCTTCTTCAGGTTCTCCCGGGCCACATGCTCCACCAGATAGCGCACCAGGGTCTTGGGGATGGAGGCGTTGACGGCGTACATGCTCATGTGGTCGCCGTTGTAGGTGCACCAGCCCAGGGCCAGTTCGCTGAGGTCCCCGGTGCCGATGACCAGGCCCCCGGTCTGGTTGGCCACGTCCATGAGCACCTGGGTCCGCTCCCGGGCCTGGGCGTTCTCGTACGTCACGTCCTGGTCGGCCATGGACTGCCCGATGTCCCGGAAGTGGCTCTTCACCGTCTCACCGATGGGCACGGTGCGCAGCGTGGCCCCCATGCGCTCGGCCAGGATGACGGCGTTGTTTTTCGTCCGGTCCGTGGTGCCGAAGCAGGGCATGGTGATGGCGATGATGTCGCTGGCCGGGCGGTTGAGCATCCCCATGGCGAGGGCCGTGATAAGCAGGGCCAGGGTGCTGTCCAGCCCGCCGGAGAGGCCCACCACGGCGGTCTTGGCCCCGGTGTGCTCCAGCCGCTTCTTGAGGCCCAGGGCGGCGATGGTCAATATCTCCTCGCACCGCGCCGCCCGGTCGGCGGCGTTGTCCGGGATGAAGGGGGCGGGGGACACGTCCCGGCGGAGCTTCACGGCGGTCCGCTCCAGGGAGAAGGCGCTCCGGCCGATGCCGAGCCCGTGGGCGTCGTCCAGGGGCGTCGAGGCCGGAGGGGCGAAGGTGTTCATCCTCCGGCGGTCGTAGAGGAGGCGGCCCACGTCGATCTCCGCGATGGTCAGCCCCGCGGCGAAGCGGCGCTCCGCCAGAAGGGCCCCGTTCTCGGCGATCATGTTGTGGCCGGTGAAGACCACGTCCGTGGTGGATTCCCCCTCCCCGGCGTCGGCATAGACGTAGCCGCAGCAGAGCCTGCCGGACTGCCCCACCACCAGCTGCCGGCGGTAGGCGGCCTTGCCCACCACCTCGTTGGAGGCGGAGAGGTTCAAAATCACCGTCGCCCCCGCCCGGGCCAGGGCGGTGGAGGGGGGCTCCGGGGCCCAGAGGTCCTCGCAGATCTCCACGCCAACCACCAGGCCCGGCAGGGTATCGCACTCCAGGATCACGCGGTCGGAGAGGTGGACATTCTCCTTGCCGGCCAGGGACACCAAGGTGTCCACGCCCTTCCCGGAGGCGAACCAGCGCTGCTCATAGAACTCCCCGTAGTTGGGGATATAGGTCTTGGGGATCAGACGCAGGATCTCTCCTCTCTGTATGACGGCGGCGCAATTATACAGCTTGTTGTCCCATTTGTTCCGCACCGGCAGACCGATGGCCGTGAGGACATCCAGGTTTTTCGTGGCCTCCAGGATGGTCCGCAGGCCCTCCCCGGCCCCGTCCAGGAGGGTGTCCTGAAGAAAGAGGTCGGCGCAGGTGTAGCCGGTCAGGCACAGCTCCGGCAGTACCAGGAGTTTTACCCCCTGCCGCTCGGCCTCTCGCATCATGGTGAAAATTTGTTCCGCGTTGTACCGGCAGTCGGCGACCTTGATCTTAGGCGTACCGGCAGCGGTGCAGATGAATCCGTCCTTCATAAAGTATTACCTCCTCTAAGCAGTTTTTGCGGTTTTGTTGGTAGTATTGTACTACCAACAGGTGTAAAATGCAAGGGGAGGTTAGATGGACTGCCGCGAAAGCGGCCTGGGAGGACACTTTTCTGCCTGGAACAGACGCCCCCTGATACTGGAGTTCACATCTGCAGGCCGGTTGATTCGCCGCCGCGTCCTCTTGAGTGGTAAACAATAATTTGAAGTTGTAGAATATGTGTAAAATCGTTCGCGAATTTGGAGAATCGAACCCCAAACGGGGCATATATTAGAAGGAGAAATGCCAGTTAAGCTTGCACATTATATAAAAAAGAGCCTGCTGATTTGTCGAAATCTTACAGGATTAACAGCGCTGTATTGACAAACTGATGGAAGAATGCTATAGTGTTCACAGAACCGACACAAATTTTCATCTCTGCAAAATTTCAGGGACGCGCCGCCAAAAGTACTTTTGGCCCAGTCTGCCCTACCGGCAGACTGGAAGGTCAATGGCTACCCCCTGTTTTTTGACCGCCGGTTTGGAGATGGGCTCTTCTTGTCTTGGCGGTTAAAAATAATATTATTCTAAATTGTAGGAGGACCAAGTGTATGAAGAGAATTGTTGCTCTGCTCCTGGCTATGGTCATGGTGCTGGGCCTCGTCGCCTGTGGTGGCGGCGGCGGCAACGGCGACACGCCCAACCAGGAGCCCACCACCACCCCCAGCGAGCCCAGTGAGCCCGGCGACACCCCCCCAGCTGAGCCCGGCGCGTTCGTGCCCGTCACCTATGAGTGGGATGTGCTGTACGACAACGTCTTCGGCCCCTTCTGGGAGGGCCTGCAGGACGGTCTGGCCGCCGTGGACCTGGACGAGCGGCTCGTGAAGATGGCCTACGCGGAGTCCAAGCTCCTGGCCTCCGGCGCGTTCGTGCCCTACACCGGCATCGGCGGCAACTACGCTATCAACCGCGTCGTCCCCTATACCACCGCCAGCGTGGACTGGGGCAATGACACCAACCGCTTTGAGTCCGTCCTCTTCCTCACTGACAGCTATGTCAGCACTGAGGAGCGGGCTGTCCTCAAGGAGAAGTGGAACGAGCTCAAAGGCACCGGCACCTACTGGGAGTGGGCCAAGAATTATATGCTCGAGCAGGGCCACACCCTGGGCACCGACTATGCCAGCACCTACGGCGGCGATCCCACCACCTGGGACTGCATGGCCCGCTGGGACAGCAACGACAGCCTGTTCGTCTGCCGGACCCTGGATAAGCTGGTCAAGTACGACTGTGAGAACGTTATGCAGCCCGCCTTGGCCGAGAGCTGGGAGGTCAACGAGGACAGTAGCAAGTTCACCTTCCACATCCGCCCCGGCGTGAAGTGGGTCGACTCCCAGGGCCGTGAGGTCGGCGAGGTCCAGGCCGACGACTGGGTTGCCTCCCTGCAGCACGTCGCCGACTGCGGCGGTGGCCAGGAGGAGCTCTTCTGCGGCGTCATCGCTGGCTATCTGAACTACGTTGACGGTTCTGACCCCGACTTCACCCACGTGGGCGTCAAGGCCCTCGACAAGTACACCCTGGAGTACACCCTGGAGAAGCCCTTCTCCGTGTTCCTCACCATGCTGACCTATGACGGCATCGCTGCGCCTCTGTGCCGCAGCTACTACGAGTCCCAGGGCGGTAAGTTCGGCGCTGAGTTCGATCCTGCCTCCAGCAGCTACACCTACGGCAGCTCTCCCAACAATATCGCCTGCTGCGGCCCCTTCCTGATCACAAGCTGGACTGAGAAGAACTCCATGGTCTTCAAGCCCAACCCCGCCTACTGGGATCCCGACAGCATCAAGATCAACTCCGCGACACTCTACTTTATCAGCGGCAGCGATCCCCTCCAGAGCTACAACATGGCCCAGAAGGGTGAGATTGTCGGTGCCAGCCTGAACGCCAACTCCCTGGAGCAGGCCAAAAAAGACGGCGTCTTTGATGACTACCACTTCCAGACCCGGCTGAACTCCACCACCTATGGCAACTTCTGGTGCCTGGCCCGTCTGGGCTTCGCCAACTTCAACGATGCCAACCGGATGGTCTCTCCCCAGAGCCACGAGAGCGCCGATTCCATCGACCTTGGCGCCGGGGTCTACACCTCCGACATCCTGGACGACGCCGCCCGCGCCCACAGCGCGGTCAACAACGCCAACTTCCGTCTGGCTGTGAACATGGCCTTTGACCGCGGCGCTGTTCAGGCCCAGGGCAACGGTGAGGAGCTCAAGTACGCCAGCCTGCGCAACAGCTACGTGCCCGCCACCTTCTCCTCCCTGACCAAGGACATGACGGTCACCCTGTATGACGGCACCTCTGTTACGTTCCCCTCCGGTGCCTGGTACGGCGAGATGCTCCAGTCCTTCCTGGATGATGCCGGTGTGCCCGTCAAGGTCTGGAACACCGAGATCGACGGCGGCAGCAGCGACGGCTATGACGGCTGGTACAGCCCCGAAAACGCTATGGCCTACCTGAACAAGGCCATCGAGGAGCTGGCCGCCCAGGGCGTCGAGGTCACCAAGGAGAACCCCATCCTGCTTGATGTCCCCACTAACAGCGGTGACCCCAGCAGCTACAACCAGATGGTCGCCTTCCAGCAGAGCCTGGAGGCCTCCCTGCAGGGCTATGTGAAGCTCAACCTGATCCTCGGCGACAACTATGACGACATCAACAACACCGGTTACTACACTGAGAAGGGCGAGGAGATCAACTACGACTACGGCGTGACCGTCACCGGCTGGACGCCTGACTATGGTGACGCTGGCTGTTATCTGGAGACCCTGGCCAAGTACACCGGCAGAATGACCAAACCCTTCGGCTTCTGGGGTTAATCCATCCTACGGGTTGCCAGAAATGTAGGCCATAAGCCGATAACTGCGCTTGCGGGAGAATGGCTTGCGCCATTCTCCCGCAAGCCCTATTTGGGGAGTGAATTATGCTAAAGTATCTGATCAAGCGGCTTATATTCGGTATTTTCGCCATTATCGCCGCGATGGCCATCGTCATGCTGTTGATTTATACCTTCATGGACCGCGACCTGGTATTCGCCAAGGACCCCATGTTCACCCGCCAGACCAGCAACGCGCGTTTCGTGTATATGTATGCCAAATGGGAGGAGTACGGCTACCTGGACTACGTCCCCTATACGGAGTGGCTGCAGGATCTGGCCAACAAGGGGGAGATCGACGAGGAGACCCGCTCCGCCGCCGCCGCCTTTGGCCGCACGCCGGAGGAGGACTCCGAGGTGGTCCAGGAGTACGCCGCACGCTTCATCGAGGACTACCAATCCCAGGGCTATAGCATCGTCCGAAAAGACGCGGAGCTGCTGGGCGGCCGGCTGGCCGCCGGCGGAGCGCAGGTTTTTTTTGCCCACCGGGATATTCCCCTGTTGAACCGGCTGTTCAGCTATCTGGGCAGCTTCATCACAGTGGACAGCATCCACTACTCAGAGCGGGAAGATCCCGCAGGGGTCGGCGTGGAAAATCCGGGCGTCACATTTACCCTGCACGATCCGGTATACGGCGGAAAGAAGTTCTCCCCCGCCATTATCGGTAACGGTACGGAGCACAAGTATCTTCTCTATTTCACAAGTGATTTCCCGTTCATCCACCAGAACATTGCCACCATCAAGCTGGGCACCTCCTACACCGTCAATAAGGGCGTGGATGTGTTCGCAACCATGACCCAGAGCCAGGGCTCCTACGTCCTCTCTGACACCACCTTCCCCACGGGCCTGCAGGAGCAGGCTGCGGACAACCTGCACGAGGCCACCTACAGCCCTGGCAGCCTGGCCACCGGCGGGGAGTTCCTTCAGGCCCGCTACACGGATGACTACACCAACGTAGACACGATCAAGCAGTCCTACGCCAAACTGGGCTTCTCCTTCGTCATCGGCATCATCGCCGTAGTCGTTTCGTACCTGCTGGGTGTGCCGATGGGCATCCTCATGGCATTGCGGAAGGACGGCCTCATCGACAAGCTGGGCACGATGTACGTGATCTTCATCAGCGCGGTGCCGTCCCTGGCGTACATCTTCATGTTCCGCGCCATCGGCGACTCGGTCTTCCACCTGCCGACGACCTTTGACCTGGAGAAGGGGTCGAAGTTGATGTATGTCCTGCCCATGATCTCCCTGGCCCTGCCCCAGGCGGCGGGCACGATGAAGTGGCTGCGCCGGTACATGATCGACCAGATGAACTCCGACTACGTCAAGTTCGCCCGGTCCGGCGGCCTGACCGAAGGGGAGATTTTCCGCAAGCACATCCTGAAAAACGCGGCCATCCCCATTTTCAACGGCATCCCCGGCTCCATCATCTTCGCCATGACCGGGGCTATCATCACTGAGCGGCTCTACTCCGTCCCCGGTGCCGGCGGCCTGCTGACGGATGCCATCGCCGCCTACGACAACGGCGTTATCGTGGGCATGGCCCTCTTCTACTCGGCGCTGTCGGTGATCTCCATGATTTTGGGCGATATTCTGATGGCTGTGGTAGACCCGCGGATCTCGTTCACAGAAAAGGCTAGGTGAAAAGTATGGAATTTGATTACAGTCAATTTGGCCTCAGCACGGAGGAGCTGTTCTCTCATGTGGACAACAATGACCTGGAGTCCGAAAAGATCACCGCGCCCCGCTACTCTTATTGGAAGAGCGTATTCCGGGTGTTTTTCCGGAATAAGTTCAACATTGTGATCTTGACGCTGCTGGCGTTCGTCATTTTGATGTCCTACCTGTACCCCGCCTTTACGGACTACGACCGGTTCGGAAGCCTGCTCGACATGGAAGCCAAGCACCTGACCCCCGCTGCGGCCATTGAAAAGTTCGGCTTCCACATCAAGTACATCTTCGGCACCGGCGGCGCGGGCGAGTCCACCTTCGACGCCATCTGGTACGGTGCGCAGATCTCCCTCTCCCTGGCCTTCATCTGCGCGGCCATCAATATGACCATCGGCGTGGTCCTGGGTGCCCTCTGGGGCTTCTCCAAGAAGGTGGACAGCGTGATGATCGTGATCTATAATATCGTCGCCAACGTCCCTTACATTCTCCTGCTGTCCGTGCTGGTGATGCTCTTCAGGGCCACCTTCTGGACCATGGTCTTCGCTATGACGCTGACAGGGTGGCTGGGCATCGCCTACTCATTGCGTGTGCAGGTCATCATCATCCGGGACCGGGAGTATAACCTGGCCTCCCGGTGCCTCGGGACCTCCACCGTCAAGATCGCCATGAAGAACATCCTGCCCTTTATGACCAGCATCATCGTGACCATGCTGGCCGCGGAGGTCCCCGGCTACATCTCCTACGAGGTGTTCCTGTCCTTCCTGGGCCTGGGCATGAACGATATCACCTTGGGTAAGTTGATCTACCTGGCGCAGAACGCCATGGTGACGCCGGGCTGGGGCTGGGAGTTCTGGTGCCCCGTGTTCGTGGCATCCATCATCACCATCGTGCTGTACCTGGTGGGCCAGAACCTGGGCGACGCGTCCGACCCGCGGACCCATATGTAAGGAGGCAGAGATATGGCAGAAAACAAGAACGTCCTGTTGTCCGTCAAGGACCTCCATGTCAAGTTCCGTGTCCGCGGCCGGGAACTGACCGCCATCCGGGGGATTTCCCTGGACATCCTGGAGAACGAGTCCATCGCCATCGTGGGCGAGTCCGGCTCCGGCAAGTCCGTTTTTACCAAGACCTTCGCGGGGATGCTGGATTCCAACGGCTATATCAGCAACGGGAGCATTGTCTTCCATGACAAGGCCCTGACGGATACCCACGCGAAGCTGACCCCCGCCGCCCAGCAGATGCTCTCCAACGCCGAGGCGAAGCTCAACGACGCCGCCCGCCTGGAATACGGCGCGGCCACCTACCAGAAGCTCCAGGCCCTGGAGAGCGAGAAGCGGGTGCGCAGCACCCTCAGCGATGAGGAGCGCGCCGCTTTCGCCAGGGAGCGCAAGGAGCTCCAGGACAAGCACAACAACCTCTTCAACGCCAAGCAGGCCTATGACCCCTCCAAGGAGAAGGACAAGATCCGCGAGGCGGGCCGTCGCCTCAAGGAGATGGAGAAGGAGATGAAGGCCCTCGCGGCCAAGGAGGAGCAGGCGGCCAAGGACCGCAAAGCCGCCGCCGAAAAGGATGCCGCCTTCAACAAGAAGTACGCCGAGCAGAAGGCCGTGCTGGACGCCCAGTATGAGAAGGAGACCAAGCAGGACATCTCGAACCAGGCCAAGGAGCGCAATAAGATCCTGGCCAAGGAGGTCGTCCTCTCCGTTGAGAGCTACAGCACCGGCAAGCGCGGCAAGCTCTTCAACCAGCTCATCTCCGCCCTGACCGACGCCATGCGCATGGGCGTAGACCTGGACAGCGACGAACAGCGCAACGCGGTCTTCGCCAACGTCACCAGCTGGGTGAAGTACCTGGACGAGACGGCCGACAGCCTCCATGGCGACTGTATGCTGGACCTGGCCCTGGTGAAGAACCCCAAGGAGTGGTGCAAGATCCGCGGTGAGCGCATCGCCACCGTCTTCCAGGACCCCATGACCAGCCTCAACCCCATCATCACCATCGGCAAGCAGATCACCTCCGTCATCCTCAAGCACCAGAACTGCTCCGAGGTGGAGGCCCGCCGCCGGGCCATGGAGCTCATGCACAAGGTGGGAATTCCCAACGCCGAGGCCCGCTTCGATGACTACCCCTTCGAGTACTCCGGCGGTATGCGCCAGCGCATCGTCATCGCCATCGCACTGTCCTGCCAGCCAAAGATCCTCATCTGCGACGAGCCCACCACGGCCCTGGACGTGACCATCCAGGCGCAGATCCTCCAGCTCATCAAGGACCTGCAAAAGGAGTTCAAATACACCATCGTCTTCATCACCCATGACCTGGGCGTCGTGGCCAATGTGGCCGACCGTGTGGCGGTGCTGTACGCCGGACAGATCGTGGAGCTGGGCACGGCGGAGGAGGTCTTCTACGATCCCCGCCACCCCTACACCTGGGCGCTTTTGAGCTCCCTGCCCCAGCTGGCCCAGAAGAACACCACGCTCTTCTCCATCGCCGGTACGCCCCCGAGCCTCTACAACCAGATCGTGGGCGACGCCTTCGCGCCCCGCAACCACTACTGCATGAAGATCGACACCCTGGCCGAGCCGCCCATGTTCCAGGTGTCAGATACCCACTACGCCAAGACGTGGCTTCTGGCCCCCCACGCTCCGAAGATCGAGAAGCCGGAGGGGATCGACGATATCCACGGCAAGCTCATCAAGGCGTTCAATATTTGAGGGGGGAGGATAGAAAGTGGCTGCTATGAAACAAGAAACTGAGACCCGCGTGTCCCATCTGCCGGAGCACGGCCCTATCGATCAGAAGACCGGCAGGGAGGTCCTCCTGTCCCTGAAGAATGTGGACATCACCTTCGGCAAGGGGGACGACGCCGTCCGCGCCGTCCAGAACGCGTCCTTTGACATCTACAAGGGGGAGACCTTCTCCCTGGTGGGCGAATCCGGCTCCGGCAAGACCACCATCGGCCGCGCCGTCATCCGGGTCAACCCGCTGGCCAACGGCGAGATTGACTACAAGGGGGTCCGCATCTCCGGAAAGATCCCCCATACCCTGGACCGGGAGATCATCCGGAACATCCAGATGGTCTTCCAGGACCCCGCGGCCTGCCTCAACGAGCGGGCCACCGTGGACTACATCATCTCCGAGGGCCTCTACAACTTCCACCTCTTTGAGAACGAGGCCGACCGCGTAAAAAAGGTGGAGAACATGATCGAGCAGGTGGGCCTCCTGCCGGAGCATTTGACCCGCTACCCCCACGAGTTCTCCGGCGGACAGCGCCAGCGCATCGGCATCGCCCGGGCCATGGTCATGGAGCCGGAGATGGTGGTGGCTGACGAGCCCATCTCCGCACTGGACGTGTCTATCCGCGCCCAGGTCCTCAACCTCATGAAGAAGTTCCAGGAGGAGAAGGAGCTGACGTATCTCTTCATCGCCCACGACCTGAGCGTGGTCCGCTTCATCTCCGACCGCATCGGCGTCATCTACAAGGGGCATATCGTAGAGATCGCGGAGGCGGAGGAGCTCTTCAACTTCCCGCTCCACCCCTACACCCACTCCCTCATCTCCGCCATCCCCATCCCGGACCCTGAGCTGGAGAAGCGGAAAGTGCTCTACACTTACGATCCCTCCATCCACGACTACTCCACCGACCAGCCGGAGCTGGTGGATATCGGCCATAACCACTTTGTCTATGGCAACAAGAAGGAGATCGAGGAGTACAAGGCCGTTCGGGAGAAGGGGGTACCCCTCAAGCCCATCCAGATCGCGGAGGAGGGCACGGAGATCAAGCGCGTGGAGACCGCCATCGACGAGGCGAAGCTGCAGGAGTTCCTGGTCCAGCCCCCCCACGACACCGGAAGCATCTGGTATGTGGTCTTGTCCTTCCTGCTGCCCATCCTGGGCCTGGTGGGGATGCTCCTCTTCAAGAAGTTCCGGCATATCCGCAACTACAAACAGTGCAGGAAGGGGACGATCGCCGGATTCGTCATGCTGGGAATTATCCTGGCGGTGTTCCTGGTCCTGTTCGCCTTCGTGGTGATCTGATTTGGGACGCACCACGAGAGGCAGTCAGGACCGCTTCCGCCCCAGACCCGTGGAGCGGCTGGAGGTGGACGGGGACGCTGTCAGCAAGGGCCGGCTGGCCGTAGTGCTGATCCTTGCGGCGGTCGGCGTGTCCTTCCTGGTCTACAGCGCCGCGCAGCTGCTGATCCCCCAGCCGGGGTGGCAGACGGTCCAGGCCGCCGGACTCAGCAGCGGCAGCGACTTCTCCTTCCTCTACAACAGCAGCTCCAGTAAGGAGGGCAAAGGGGTGAAGGACGTCTATACCCGCGCCTGTCAGGTGTCCTATCAGCTGTTCAACAGCGGGGAGGAGTTCGAGGGCGTCCGGAATCTCGCCTCCATCAACCGCCATCCCAACGAGGCGCTGGAGGTGGAAGGGGCTCTGTACGAGGCCCTGGAAGCCTTTGCGGAGCGGGGGCGGCGGGAGCTGTACCTGGGACCAATTTACGAGCGGTACGAGGGCCTCTTCACCTGCGAGGACGACTCTCAGCTGGCCTACTACGACCCCAGCCTCAGCGAGGAGGTGCGGAAGGAGTACGATGAGGTCCTGTTCTTCGCCAACGACCCCCAGGCCATTGACCTGGAGTTTTTGGGGGAGGGCCGGGTGCGGCTGAAGGTCTCACCGGAGTACCTGGCCTGGGCCAAGGAGCGGGGCGTGACCAGGTTTCTGGACTTCTTCTGGATGAAAAACGCCTTTGTGGCGGACTATCTGGCCCGGGAGCTCATCGCCGCCGGGTATACCAAGGGGACGCTGAGCAGCTGCGACGGCTTCTTCCGAACCCTGGACGGCAGCGGTATGGATTACACCTACACCGTCCACCACCGGCAGGCGGACGGGATCTGCCCCGCGGCGAACCTCCACTACCAAGGCCCCATGTCCATCGTCCGGATGCGGGATTTTCCCCTGAACGAGCGGGATCTTCTGTACTACCGCGCCCTGCCCGGCGGGGAGATGCGAAGCTGCTACCTGGACCCTGCGGACGCCCTGTGCAAGAGCGCCGTCGACAACCTGATCTGCTATGACCGGGAGATGGGATGCGCCCAGCTCCTGCTGGAGATGATTCCGGTGTATATCACCGGCGAGCCCTTCGGCAGGGAGGAAGCCGCCGCCCTGGCGGCAAAGGGCGTGGACGCGGTGTTCTGTGAGGACAGCGTGGTCTGCTACACCGACCCTCAGGCGGTCCTGACGGACCTTATGGACCTGACGGAGGAGGGCGGCGTCCGCTATACGGCGGAGCTGGTGCGCCCCTGACGGGCGGTCCAAAACCTCATAAATACAGCGGCGGGGAATGTCCGGGAGGGCATCCCCGCCGCCGCCGATAGTCCCATTTCTCGGATCATGTCCATGATGTGACGGCGGCCTCCGGGCTGATCCGGGAAGATGGCGGGGCCGTGTACGGAGACTGCGCCTGTCTGGGAATGCGCAGACGCGGGAAAGTAACCTCAGGATAGGATATTTTGTGTTTGGAACAGGATTTTTGCGTGAAATGTACTATTTCGCGAACAATAAAAATGTTCGCGAAACGATACAGACAGGCGGGAGCTTTTGGTGTATACTGGATTTGGACAAAAAAAGAAAGGGTGACCCCTCATGCTGAAAAAACTGACCTCTCTGCTGCTGTCCCTGCTGCTGTGTCTGTCTTTGATGCCCGGCCAGACCCGGGCTGCCTGTGAACCGGACCCCGCCGGTTCCACCGTGATCGAGGAGTCTTTGGACCCGGAGACGCCGGAGGAGCCGGTCATGTCTCTGGGGGTCGAGGGGGGAGAAACACCCCCAGATAAGGATGATGCCCCCCACCCCTGATCAGCTTGGCATCTCCAGCCCTAAATGCTCCCTCATCTCCTGCCGCACAATGGCAAGATCTCTCTTATTTCCATACGCTTTAGAAAGATAAAATGCTTGTGTATAGCAGTCCGCGCTTCTCTCCCGGTCGCCAAGGAAGAAATAACACTCTCCCATAATTGCCATACATTCGGGAAGAAAATTGTAGTAGCCGTTGGCGTTGCCGGCTTCGCGGCACTTTTCCGCGTAGCAGATGGCGTCCTTGTACTTCTTTTCCAACGCAAGGTCAATAGCATAATTATGGGCGACTAGACAAAACTGCCTGGCGTAGCTGTCCAGGCTCTGATTGTTTTTCTCAATATACTTAAGCAATTGGCGGGATATGCTGATTGCTTTTTTCCTGTTCCCAGCTCTGGAATAGGTCCGCGCGAGCTTGTTGATCAGGACGATCTCCGTCTCGGTGTACCGGAACGCGGCGATCTTCTCCAGGTCAAACAGGGGGACCGTCAGCCGGATGGCCTCCAGCAGCATATCCAGCCGCTCCCCGCTGCTGTAGGGCCCGTCCGGACGGCCTGCGGTGACCTGTGTGCTCAATGCAAACTGCCGGAAGAGGGGATTGTCCTTCCCGCACAGGGTCTCCAGCCTCTCCAGGTCCTTCTGGAACTGCTCCAGGAGCCGGGCGCGCTCCTCCCCCTCCGTCTCCTGGCAAAGAACGCTGTTATTTCTGATTTTCTTCTGTAAATTATCCGCCTCGATGCTGGGCATGTCCGCCAGCATCAAAAACTGCCTGGAGGGCAGGCCCAGCTTTTCAAACAGCTTGTTCAAGGTGGTGAAAGAGGGGGCCTGGCTGTCGTTCTCTATGCGGGAGAGGGTGGTCCTGCTGCAGACGCCCTCGCACAGGAACTCCTGAGACCAGCCCTTGGCCTCCCGCTGCTGCTTGATGTAAGCGCCGATCGGCATCTTTTCCATAAACCCGGTCCTCCGTTTCAGATAGGAACAGCAGAGATTTTGCTGTTTTTCCCTATTATGCTGTATTTTTTGGAAAATGTCAACAGTAAAACTATATCGTTTCGCGGAAATCAAAAATGTGCGCGAAACGATATAGACAGGACCTGCGGGCTGTGATATAGTATCCTCAACAGGTCGAAAAAGAGCAAAAAACCGTGTTCACCGGCTTTTAGCTGTTGAATAAATACATTTTTGTGGAGGTAACTACTATGAAGAAGTCCCGGAAGCTGCTGGCGCTGGTGCTGGCAATGATGATGGCGTTCTCCCTCATGGCCACGGCGTCCGCCGCTTATGAGGAGGAGCATGTACACGACGAGACCTGCTGTGAGGCAACGGTCCAGCCCAGGAATCAGGTGATTTGGTGCCCCAGGTGCGGGGCGTCTGCGAGAGTCTGGACAGTTGGCAATACAGAGTTTTTTGATTGCAGTGGATGTGGAAGCTGGGATAGACCGCTCCACTGATGCGTCTATGTAAACAGACTCTCATATTGTTTTTCATCATACCCCTTATGCTCGTTCTCTCCGCCTGCTCCGCAGGCGGAGAGAACACCACGAAGGATCCTGGGGTCACAACTTTGAGTTATGCCCAAATCAGCGAAGACGGGGTAGACCGGGAGTGGCTGGAGCGATTTAACAGGGAGCATGAGGGCGAGGTCCAGATCGAGGTTCGGGATTACTCCCCGGCGTCCGAGCATGGAGAGCAGGGAATCAGCCTTTTAATGACGGAGATCGCAGCGGGCAAAATTCCGGACATTATTGAGCTCGGCACCTCCGGGGAGACCACGGAACTCCCTTACCAAAAGCTTGCGAAAAAAGGTTTCTTGGAGGACCTGTGGCCTTACATCGAAAATGATACGGGATTGGGAAGAATCGGGATTATAGAAGCTCCCTTGAAAGCGGCGGAAGTCAACGGCGGCCTTTACACTGTTTTCAGTGCTTTTCAGCTTCATACGCTGACAGGTCCGAAAGCGGTGGTGGGAGACCGGATCGGTTGGTCGGTGGAGGACCTGCTGGAAGCATTCGAGACCATGCCGGAGGGGTCCGCGATTCTGGAAACTTATGAAGATTATTCAGTGAGACAACATTTGCTCTCCTCCTTTCTGTACGGATTTTCGGATCTGTTCATCGACCTGGAAAGTAGGCAATGTCATTTTGACAGCGAAACATTCCGCTCCATCCTGGACCTTGTCAAACGTGTCCCTGACGAGTGTTGGTGGCATCCTTTTTACGCATCGCAGGAGGCCCGAAAGTACGAATATCGAAATCGGCAGATGGACGGCCTGGTTATGCTGGATGACACCAGCTTCATGTATTTCTCTGGTATTCGGGATGCGGACCTCTATTTTGGCGAAGCAACCTGCATAGGGTATCCAGTGGGGGACGGCAGTTCTGGTGTTTACATAGAGCCTCGCGGTCTCAAGCTGGCAATGTCCTCCACCTGTGTCGATAAGGATGCCGCTTGGCAGTACATCCGGTGGCTGATTACTCCAAAACCGCGGGAATATGGTTTTGGAGGATTTGTTACCAATAAAAAAATACATAATCGGCACAAAGAATGGGAGGTCGAATCCGAGCGCGGAGTCCCGGTAGGCAATGGAGACTATTTTTTTGACGATCCTGTGACGAAGGAGCAGTGCGAGTATGTTACCTCCCTGTTTGACACGAACCGTTCTTCCATCCTGCTGGACAAGAACGTGCGGGACATCGTGCTGGAGGTAGCCGGGGCGTACTTCGCCGGGGACCGGGACCTGGAGCAGACGGTGCAGATGCTCAACAGCCGCGTCGGGCTGTATCTTAATGAGCAGATGTGAAAGGAGACAAAAGAAATGACAGCAGCAAAGAGACTGGCAGCCCTTTTCCTGTCATCTTTCGTCATACCCATTCTGCTCGTTCTCTCCGCCTGCTCCGCAGGCGGAGAGAACCCCACACAGGACCCAGGGGGCACGACCTTGATCTATGCCCAGATCAGCGAAGACGGGGTAGACCGGGAGTGGCTGGAGAAGTTCAACAGTGAACATGAGGGCGAGATTCAGATCGAGGTTCGGGATTACTCCCAGACGTCCGAGCATGGAGAGCAGGGAATCAACCTTTTAATGACGGAGATCGCAGCAGGCAAAATCCCGGACATTATTGAGCTCGGCACCTCCGGGGAGACTACGGAACTTCCTTACCGGAAGCTTGCGGAACAAGGGTTCTTGGAGGACCTGTGGCCCTACATTGAAAATGATATGGGATTGGGAAGGGTCGGGGTCATAGAGGCTCCCTTGAAAGCAGCGGAAGTCGACGGCGGTCTTTACACTGTTTTCGAGGGTTTCCGGCTTCATACGCTGACAGGTGCGAAAGCGGTGGTGGGAGACCGAACCGGCTGGACGGTGGAGGACCTGCTGGAAGCATTTGAGACCATGCCGGACGGGGCTGTGATTCTGGAAACTTATGAAGATTATTCGGTGCAACAACATTTGCTTGCTTCCTTTCTGTACGGATTTTCGGATCTGTTCATCGACCTGGAAAGCAGGCAATGTTATTTTGACGGCGAAACATTCTGCTCGATCCTGGACCTTGTCAAACGTGTCCCTGACGAGTGTTCATGGCATCCTTATTACACATCGCTGGAGGACCGAAAGTACGAATATCAAGACCGGCAGATGGATGGCCTGGTTATGCTGGATGACACTAGCTTCACGTATTACAATGATTTTTGGCTTGCGGACTTCTATTTGGGCGAAGCAACCTGCATAGGATATCCAGTGGGGGACGGCAGTCCCGGCGCTTACATAGAGCCTCGCGGTATCAAGCTTGCAATGTCCTCCACCTGCGCAGATAAGGATGCCGCTTGGCAATACATCCGGTGGGAGCTCTGTCCAAAACCGGATGAGGCTTGGGGATTTCCTGTCAATAAAAAACTTCATAGTCGGGTGAGAGCACGGGCGGTCGTAGCACACAATGTACTCCCAGGCGATACAAGCTATTTTTTTTACGATCCTATGACAAAGGAGGAGGTGGAGTATGTTACCTCCCTGTTTGACACGAACCGTTCTTCCATCCTGCTGGACAAGGAGGTGCGTGACATCGTGCTGGACACCGCCGGGGCGTACTTCGCCGGGGACCGGGACCTGGAGCAGACGGTGCAGATGCTCAACGACCGCGTCGGGCTGTACCTCAATGAGCAGATGTGAAAAGAGGGCGGAGCTGGGGCTCCGTCCTCTTTCATGTAATCATACGCCCTGAAATTGAGGCTTTCGCGGTGCGTTTTCCTGCGCCGCGGGAGCCTCGTTTTTATGCTCCCTCGGAAAAACTACATCTTTGCTTCTGGCCTGGGCACTCTTTATTTTGGACACTCCCATCTGGGATTTTTCACCGTTCCCCGCCGAAGGCCTTCAGGTACGCCTCCACGGACCGGGTCATCTCCCGTGAGAAGTCCGACTGGTACTTCCGCGCGCAGAAGGCGGCGAGCCACTCCTCATAGGGCCGCTCCCCGGCCTGGCAGGCCAGCATCTCCCTGAGCTCCCCGCCGTCCATGACCCGGTAGGCGTTCTCGTGGACGATGTGCTCCAGGGCACAGCGCCTGGGCTTGGGACGCTCCCGCTGCTGCCTGGTGGGGCGGCCGATGACCAGCATGACCGCCGGGAACACGTAGTCCGGGAGATGGAGCAGCTCCCGGTGGACCTCGCAGCGCTCCATGATGTCCCCGATATAGCAGGAGCCCAGGCCCAGGCTCTCGGCGGCGGTGACCGCGTTCTGGGCGGCGATGGCGCAGTCGGTCACCGCAAGCATCAGATCCCCGGCTCCGGGCAGGCGCGGATCGCAGCCGCCGGAGCGGAAGGCGTCGTACCACTTCTGGCAGTCCGCGCAGAAGACGAACACCGCGCTCGCCTTGGCGATGAAGGGCTGGTTGTCGCAGGAGACGGCCAGGGCGTCCTTGACCGCCTGGTCCGTGATGTCCAGGATGGTGTAGAGCTGTTGATTGCCCGCCGTGGGGGCGGCGCAGGCGGCGGCGAGGATGGCCTCCTTCTCCGCCCCGGTCACCGGCTCCCCGGTGTAGGCCCGCACGCTCTTGCGCTCGTGGAGGGCTCGGAGGACCGGGTTTTCCCCCTCACTCCGGTCCAGGAGGGGGACGATGTCCTCCAGCCCGGCCCGGTCGGCCTCCGTGAAGTGTCCCGGCAGGACGCTGTCCATGTCCAGGACCCCCCACATCCGCCCGTCCGCGCGGCGCAGGGGGATGACGATCTCCGAGTGGGTATTGCAGTCGCAGGCGATGTGCCCGGCAAAGCAGGAGACCTCCTCCACCACCTGGGAGCGGTCCTCCCTCCAGGCGGTACCGCAGACCCCCTTGCCATACCCGATGCGGCTGACGGCGGGCTTCCCCTGGAAGGGCCCCAGCACCAGTTCCTCCCCCTCAATGAGGTAGAAGCCCACCCAGTTCGCCTCCGGAAAGGCCTGGGCGAGGACCGAGGCGGCGTTGGCAAGGACCGCCGTCTGTGCGGACTCCTCCCCGGTGTACAGCGCCACCTGCTCCTTCAGAAGCTTGTAGAATGCCGCCTTCTCAGCGGGGTATTGTACCTCGATGTAGCTCATAAGTGCGTATCCTCCGTCCTTTCGGGCGGATGGTCCGCCCGTGTTGGGGTCAGTATATCACATCGGGCGGGAAAAAGAAAGGGCCGGTCCCGCTCCGGGCGGAAAACCGGATGCCCCGCAGGCGGCTTTTCACGGGAAAAAAGGGCGGGGCGGAGTCATGCTTCCGCCCCGTCCTGCCGGGATGTGTGGAAAATCGGCATCACGGCGTCGTCCTTGCGCATGAACAGCAGGCCGAAGGAGCCGGGGCCGCAGTTGCTTGCGATGGCGGGGGACGCCTTTTGCAGGTACACCCGCTCAAAGGGGCAGTACTGTTTGACCAGGTCCTGGACGTACTGGAGCTGCTTCTGGTCCATGCCGGAGTAGGTGATGAAGAGGATGCGCCGGTCGATGCTCCGCGCATCCAGGAGGGTCCTGCGGATGTACCGCTTGGCCGCGTGGGGGAAGCCCCCCATCTCCATACTGCCCACCACCATCCGGCTCTTTTTCAGCACCAGGACCGGATGCAGGAGCAGGGCGTCGCAGAGGATCTGGGTCCGCCTGGGAATCCGCCCGGCCTGGCAGAGCATATGGGTGCTGTTGATGATGAAGGCGGAGGAGATCAGCCGCTCCAGCCGCTTCACCGCCTCCACAATGTCCGCCTTGGCGGCCTGGTGCTCGGCCATGTAGGCGGCGTTGAGCACCACCAGGCCCAGGCTGCTGGAGAGATGCCCGGAGTCGAGGACCGTGACGTTCTCAAAGGACTTCGCCGCCTCTTGGGCGTTCTGGTAGCCCTCGCTGACATTCCGCGCCATGGTGATGTGAATGATGTTCTGGGCCTCGGTGAGCCTCTCGGCGAAAAACAGCTCATAGTCCCGCACGTCCGGGGGCTGGGACGTCCCCTTCCGCCCCATGGAGATGTGGGCGAGGATCTGGTCGGTCTTCAGCTCCTGCTCGTCCAGGAACCGCCCCTCCTCCGTACACACGTAGTAGGGGCATATGGAAATGCCGAACTCCCGCCGCAGGGCCTCCGGCAGGTCGCACACGCTGTCCGTGGTCACGAGGATGGAGCGCCGCTTGACCTGCTCGAAGATGAGGATGTCCTTGTCGATGTCCGCCTTGGGCACCGTGTCGCTGAGAAGGACCAGCTCCTTGGGGAGGATGCTGAGCACCGCGGCCTCCAGCAGCGCGCCGCTGACCGGCTTGGCGAGGTAGCCGCTGAAGCCCTCCTTGCGGTAGAGGAGCTGGTTGCCGCTCCCGGCGTTGGCGGTGAGGGCCACCACGGGCACGTCCTGACAGAGCCCCCCCGGCTGGGAGCGCAGGGCGTGGAGGCAGGCAATGCCGTCCATCTCCGGCATCATGTGGTCCATGAGGATGCAGTCGTAGTGGTGGTTCTGGGTCAGGCGCAGGCACTCGGCCCCGCTGGAGGCCGTGTCGATCTGGACCTTGGTGGCGGCGAGAAGGCGGCTGACCACCATGAGGTTCATGTCGTTGTCGTCCACCACCAGGATGTGGGCGTCCGGGGCCTCGAAGCTCTGCCGGTAGGGCTCCCCCTCCTGGACCCGGGTCCGGGAGGAGAGGTCAAAGCGCCCCAGCTCCTTGGCGTCCACGATGTCCTGCTCCAGGGTGACGATGAAGATGGAGCCCTTGGTGTAGACGCTGTTGACGCTGATCTCGCCGCCCATGAGCTCCACCAGCTGGTGGACGATGCTCAGCCCCAAGCCGGTGCCCTCGATGTAGCGGTTTTTCTCCTCGTCCACCCGCCGGAAGGCGTTGAAGATGTAAGGGATGTTCTCCTTGCGGACCCCCTGCCCGGTGTCCTCCACGGAGTAGGAGACCCGGACCCGGTTGACATCCAGCCGCTCGCACCGGACGGAGAGGGTCACGGAGCCCTCGCTGGTGTACTTGACCGCGTTGTTGAGCAGGTTGATGAGGATCTGCTTGATGCGCACCTCGTCGCCGCAGAGCATACTGGGGATGGAGGGGTCCACATGGAGCTTGAACTCCAGCCCCTTCTCCCGGGCCTTGACCCAGATCATGTTGACGATCTCCGAGAAGAGGGCCCCGGTCTCGTAGGAGACGCTGACGACCTCCATCTTCCCGGATTTGATCTTGGAGATATCCAGGATGTCGTTGATGAGGGTGAGCAGGAGCTTGCTCGCCCCCTGGATGTTCCGGGCGCTCTCGGCCACGCTCTCCGGGATGTCCTCCCGCAAAATGAGCTCGTTGAGGCCGATGATGGTGTTGATGGGCGTACGGATCTCGTGGCTCATGCTGGAGAAGAAGTGGTTCTCCGCCCGGTTGAGCTCCTCGATCTCCTTCTTCTGCTGTTGGGAGAGGGCGTTCTCCTCCTCGTACATCCGGTTGAGGAACATGAGCAGGACGCTGGCCAAAAGCCCCACCATGATAACGGAGAAGGCGGAGTCGAAGAAGGAGCGCTCCAGGGTGTTCCCCACCGCTGTCTGGGGGAAGAAGAAGGCGGCGGAGTAGCAGATCAGGGTCTCCGCCGCGCACAGGACGAAAAATACCCCCATGCGCCGCCCCTGCAAGGTGATGCAGACGTAGATAAAGCAGAAGACGAACCACTCCGGAACGCCGCTGTAGAAGCCCCCGGCGGTGAAAAAGCTGATGGGGAACAGCACCAGCATCAAGACCGCGATCGCCGTGGCCCCCACGTCGATGCGCCGCTTCCGGATACTGTATTTGACGGTGGCCCCCATGACCACAAGGCTCACTGCCAAGATGAGGATATTCCAGATGCTCCTGCCCATGGGCAGAATAAACAGCAGAGCGAACATGCAGATACTCGTCACCAGGCGGAACATCCGCTCCCGCAGGCTGATCCGGTGGTCTGTAATGACCTCTAACCATTTTTTGATCAAGCCGTCACTCACCCCTCCTTACTGGGTATTTTCAGACAGAACACCGGACTCAAAGCCCGGTGAGCTGTTCGCACAGCGCCTCATACGCCGCCATGAGGGCGGAGTGATGGGCCTGGATGTAGCCGCCGTCCCCCCGCTTTCCGGCCATCTCCAGCTCCTTGGCCTGGGCGGAGAGTGCCTGGGCGCCGATGGTCAGGGACGTACTCTTGAGCGCGTGGGCCTTCACCGCGTAGTCCGCCCACACGCCGGATTCAAAGAGGGCGTCCAATTCCTCCCGCTTCTCCCCGCTCTGGGCGGAGAACATGCGGAGCATCTCCCGGTAGAAGCCCTCCTCCCCGGCGCAGTAGCGAAGGCCCGTCTCCACGTCCAGCCCGGCCTGGGCAAGGCGGTCGAGGGGAAGGCCCGGTGCGGCCGCCTGTGCCTCCTCCGAGGGTTCGGCGGGGGCTTCCTCCGGTTCGGCGGGGGGCGGAGCCGCCTCCGCAGGCTTTTGGGACGGCGCCTCCTCCAGGACATGGCCGGTGCTGTAGTGGATGCGGTCTTTGGGCAAAACCCTGCGCAGGACCCGCTCCAGGACGGTGCGCTCAATGGGCTTGGGGACAAACTCGGTAAAGCCCTCGCTGCGGAACATCTCCCGCGCGCCGCTGACGGTGTTGGCGGTCAGGGCGATGATGGGCAGATCCCGGTACATGCCCTCTCCCAGGTCGCGGATGCGCTTGAGGGTCTCCACGCCGTCAAAGCCGGGCATCATGTGGTCCAGGAAGATGATGTCATAGGACTCGGTATTGCACCGGGCCACCGCCTCCCGTCCGCTCAGGCAGGTGTCCACCTCAATGCCGTAGCTCCCCAGGACGCCCTTGGCCACCATGAGGTTCATCTCCTCGTCGTCCACCGCCAGGGCCCGGACGCCCGAGAAGGTGAAGGGCTTCTGCCCCGCGGCCTGGGCCTCGGCGAAGCCCCGCTCGCCGGTCTCCCCGTTGAGCAGGTTCGCCACGGAGAGGGCGGAGAAGGGCTTGTGGATGATGAGGAGCTTGCTGCCGCTGTCCAGGGAGAACTCCCGTTCGGCGATGATCACCACCCGGAGCGCGCCGGCCAAGTCCTCGTAGTATGCCGGGTCCTCCTCGTACTCCGCCTGGGCGATGAAGACGTGGGTCAGAGGATAGCTGCGCCGGAGCTTGAGGAGCGCGTCGAAATTGTGGGCCTGGTAGCCCCGGACGCCCAGGCCGTTGACAAGGTTCCCGATGAGCCCGTCGTAATACGCGCGCACCTCGTCACAGCTGTACTTCTCCGGCTTGAAGTAGCAGGCGATGCACAGCTGCTCGGCGCGGCTGAGGGTGATGCAGGGCTGGTCGTCCACGATGCCCTGGGGGACCACGATGTGGGCGTGGAGGCCCTCCTGCCCCCGGCTCTCAAAGTGGATGAAGCCGCCCATGGCGTGGAGGAGTCCCCGGGCAATGGGGAGCCCCAGCCCCAGGCCCCCCGCGAGACGGCTGCTGCCGGAGTCGGCCTGGTAGAACTCTTCGTACATCCGCAGCAGCTGGGAATCGGTCATGCCGATGCCGGTGTCCCGGATGTCGATAATGAGGTTGAGGCCGTAGGTCTCCCGGCGGCCCCCGATGCGGACGTTGATGCCCCCCTCCTCGGTGAACTTGATGGAGTTCTCCACCAGGATTTTCAGGACATGGGAAATTTTTTCCGCGTCCCCCACCAGCACCGCCGGGATCTTGGGGTCGATGTCAAAGACCAGCTCCAGGCGGTGGCGGTTGGTCTGGAGGGCGGTGTTGGTGATGACGTCGTTGAGCACGGAGGTAATCATGTAGTGCTCCTTGGCGGGGAGCAGGGTGCCCTCCACGATCTCCGTATAGTCGAGCATATTGTTGATCTGGTTGGACAGGCGCTTGCCCGCCAGCTTGATGGAGGTGAGGTCGGAGCGCACATCCGGCGCCAGCTCCTTGCCCAGAGCCACCTCGCTGATGCCCAGGACCATGTTGATGGGGGTGCGCAGCTCGTGGGAGACGTTGGAGAGGAAAACAGCGTTCTGCTTGCCCGCCGTCTCCAGCTCCGCAAATACACTGGTGTACCACGCCTGCTGGGCGGTTCTGCGGCCGATCCAGTAGTCCGCCAAAACCGCGCCGCCCAGGGTCACCCCGGCCCCCAGCACCAGGCGGAATATCTCCCGCAGGTCCATGTCCGCGGAGAGGGTGCCCAGAATCAGCAGGTGGTAGAGCAGCTCCAGCCCATACAGGGACTCGATGGCGTACAGGATCCACTTCTTGTTGAGCATGAAGAGGGCCAGTATCAGGATGCAGGCAACGGCGGGGATGTCGAAGAGGCTGGACGGGTGGACGCCGAAGAAGAAAAACTCCACCAGCATCAGCGCCGCGCACAGATTCTCATAGAACAGGTGCGAACCTGCCCGGGCGATGTGCAAAAGCCATACGCCCAAGCACCCCGCCGCCATCAGCGGGACCATCCAGATCTCCCAGGCCATGACCAGGGTGACCAGCACCAGCATCCCGCTGAAGCCCGTGGTGATGAGCGCCAGCAGCAGGTGGTTGCTTGTCCGCTCCTCTGTCCTCATTGCTCCTCCAGCTCCTGGGCCACCCGGCGGATCAGCTCCTGGGGCTCAAAGGGCTTTTTCAGGTAGTTGACCGCCCCCAGGCGGATGGCGCTGACGACGTCGCTCTCCTGTCCCGAGGCGGTCAGGAAGATCACGGGGATGTCGCCGGCGAACTCCTTCATGCGCTCGAAGGTCTCGATGCCGTTGAGCTTGGGCATCTCAATATCCAGCAGCACCAGGTCCACCTGCTCGTGCCGGAGCTTCTCCAGGGCCTCGATCCCGGAGTTGGCGAACAGCACGTCGTACTCCTTCCCCAGGATCATCTTTGTCCGCATCAGGTTCATGGAATCGTCATCTACCACTAAAATGCGCTTGTGCATGGCATTGTCCTCCTTGTTTTTGCGGGGAGTTTCCCTCCCCAATCAGAGTTTATTTTATATGATTCCCGCCGGAAAATCAAGCCTGGTTCTCTCCTTTTCCCGGAAATTAATTTTGCAAAAGGAGCGGAAGCGGCGGCTCTGCCGGGCCCTTGAAAATGGCTTTTCCTGTGATTTTCCCGCCGCCTCTTGCCATCTCCCCTGTTTTCCTGTATACTGGGATACCATCATCCGCCGCAGGCGGCGCAGTTCCATACTGCAATCTGTATTGAAAAGAGGAATCACAGTGAACCGAGCATTTTTAAAGGAATTGCTGGCCACGCCATCGGTCAGCGGCTGGGAGGAGGCGATCCAGGAGAAGGCCCTGTCCTACGGCAAGGCCTTCGCCGGGGCGCAGCTCACCGACCCCAGCGGCAACGCCATCTCTGTGGTCAACCCGGAGGCAGAGCACAAGGTGCTCCTGTGCGGACATATCGACGAGATCGGCTTTGTGGTCACCCATATCGACGCCTCCGGCAGGCTCTCCCTGATGGGCGCGGGCGGCGTACGGCCCCGGCTGTACCTGGGCTCCCCGGTGCAGATTTGGCACGAGGGAAAGATGGTCAGCGGCGTGATCGCCACCTCCGGGGACCTGCTGAAGAAGGATAAGACGGAGGTTTCCGACCTGGTGGTGGACATCGGGGCCAATTCCCGGGAGGAGGCCGCCCAGGCCGTCTCCATCGGCGACCCGGTGTGCGCGGACGTACAGGTGCGGGAGCTCCTCAACGACTGCTTCACCTGCCGGGCGCTGGACGACCGCACCGGGGCCTTTGTGGTGCTGGAGGCCGCCAGGGAGGCCGCCGCCAAGGGCGCCTCCATCGGCATCTGCGCCGCCACCACCGTGGGGGAGGAGACCACCGGACGGGGGGCCTACTACGCCGCGGCCCGGGTACGGCCGGACTGCGCTATCGCGGTGGACGTGACCTGGGCCAGCGACGCTCTGGGCACCAGGCCTGGCGATACCGGGGAGGTCAAGGTGGGCGGCGGGCCCGTGCTGTGCATGGCCTCCTCCGTGAACAAGAAGCTCAACGCCCTGCTCCGGGAGACCGCCGCTGATCTGGACATAGACGTGCAGTGGGAGATCGCCACCGGCCGCACCGGTACTGACGGCGACACGGTGAACCGGGCCGGAGAGGGCATCCCCATGGCGCTGGTTTCCATCCCCCTGCGGTACATGCACAGCTCTGTAGAGGTGGGTTCCTGGAGGGACCTGCAGGGCTGTATCGACCTGCTCAGCGCGTTTTTGGTGCGCCTCTCGGAGGAGATGGAGAAGGGCTTCGATTTCTGTACGCTGAAGCCGTAAGCGGGAGCGCTGTCCCGGGACCGTTCAAATCAGGGCGGTCAGAGAGGACGCCCCTTTCCTGACACTTGCAGGAAGGGGCGTCCTTCTTTACGGTTCCTTCTTTTTCAGAGCAGTTCCGGAAGAGCGGCGGGTCACTGCTTTGCCAGCAGCTCCGAATACATCTTGCGCTCACCCTCGGGGATCTCCAGAGCGCTCATCGCGGCCTCGATGGACAGCCCCAGCGTGGCCATGAGGCTCCTGATGTTGGAGAGGATTCCTTCCGCGCGGCCTTCCGCGCGGCCCTTTAAGATTCCTTCCTCTTTTCCATCCAGATAAAGCTGTTCCAATTCACGGCACATACTGTCAACTCCCTTCGGTGTCTCTTTCAACGCGCGGACGCGGCCGGCCAAGACCTCGCTGTACATATCGTCCGCATTTTTGCAGTGGAAGTCGTGCATCAGCCGCCCGAGCTCCGTGTCCTCCTGAATGCTTGCGGTCACGTAGAGGATGTGCGACCTGTCGCCGAAGGGACGGCCCGACTCCCTGATGATCCGCTCGATGTGGTAGATGGGGCGGCTCTCCTTCAGCACGTCCTCCCGGGTGATAAAAATGGTGTAGGTCTCCGGCAGTTTGTCAAAAGCCGCCCCGGGGTCCAGGGTGTTCATGTCCAGAAGCCCGCTGTGGTACCGCGCCCGCACCGGCGAGGCCCCTTCGCTGTCCTGCTGGACCTCCACATCGAAGAGCCTGCCGTCCCCGTCCCGGGCCACACAGTCCAGCACGGCGGAGCGGCCGTGCAGATTTTTGTTGTCCTGCTGAACGATCACATCTACGACCTGAAGGTCCCTGCGCTCCAGGATGACCTGGAGGACGTACTCCGCGCACGCGGTCACCTTGAGCACATTGCGCATAAAGGCGTCGCTCATAAGGGTCAGATTCCGGAGGATCTCCCGGTAGCGCTCGTAGCGGGCGCTCAGCTCCTTTTGTGCGTTGGGCATCGTCTCACCTGCTTGTCCGCTCTCTCTGATATCCCTATTATAACACAGCGGGGCGGAGATATCAATCCCATTCTGCGGCCCGCAGCTTCGATCTCTCGCGCTTGTGAGACCGCAGGAGCCTGTAGGGGCGCACGGTGTGCGCCCGTTCTATTGATATCCTGTGCGGTACCGCCGCCCCGCACCCATATGGCGCGGAAAAATTTTTATGAAGCAGGCGTGTTCCGCGCCCGGTCCAGCCTTGACGCTCACCTCTAAATCTGGTATATTGGATGTGGAACGATCCAAAAACGTATTTGAGAGGACTGTTTGCGTGAAAAAATTACAAAACCCCAAAAATCTTTTCCGCCTCCCGGCCCTGCTTCTGGTGTGGACGCTGCTGTGCGCCTGCGCCCTGCCCGGGGCGGCGGCAAAGGAGGACGGGAGCCTGCACATCAAGCTCGGCATCGCAACTGGCCTTCGGGAGGCCCCGGCGGCGGAGCTGGACTGCGCCTGGGACGACAGCTGGTTTGCCGGGGACCCTGGAACATACGATTCCGGCCTCGCCCGGGCGGCCATGGCCCTGAGCGCCGCCGCCTACGAGGGGGAGGACGATCCCCCCGGCGTCCGGCAGGCCCTGGAGGACCTGGGCTTTGACCGGGTGCGCAGTTACAACTACCACGCCGCCGCCCTCTCCGCCGGGAAGACCGCCTACACCTTCGGGCTGAAGACGGTGCTGGATGAAGCGGGCAGTCTGGTCCACCTGGCGGCGGTCATTATCCGGGGCACCGGGAGCTACACCGAGTGGGCCGGGAACCTGAACGTGGGCGAGGGCCGGGACCACCAGGGCTTCGCCGCCGCCCGGGATGAGCTCCTTGCCAACCTGGACCGCTACCTCACCCAGGCCAAGGTCACGGGGAAGGACCGGGAAACCACCCGCTTCTTCCTCACCGGCCACAGCCGGGGCGGCGCCGCCGCGAATCTGACCGCCGCCCGGCTGACGGAGGAGAAAAACACGGTGTTCGCCTACACCTTCGCCTCCCCCGCCGTGTCTCTGGACGGAAAAGAAGAGGGCTATCAAAATATTTTCAACACCGTCCGGGGGGACGACCTGGTGACCCTGGTGCCCCTGGGCGGGTGGGGCTACCGGCGCTATGGCGCGGACATCCCCCTGCCGGTCCTCGGGGACGAGGGGTATGACGAGGCGTTTAAAGCCATGTCCAAGGCGTACAAGGACCTCACCGGGCGGAGCTACAGTGTCTACAAGGACCCGTCGGCGGTGGAGGACATGACCGCCTCTCTGGGCCGCCTGGCCCCGGACGTGAAGCGGGCCAATTTGCGGCTGCTCTCCGCCCTTCTCACCGGGGACCTGGAGGGCGTCTCCGCCCTGGTGGAGGCCGACCCCTCCGGGGCTGTCAGCCTGGGGCGGGCGGCGCTGGAGATATCCGCCGTGCTGACCCCTCTGCTCCAGAGCGAGCGGGCGGGACTCACCAGTGCCCACTGCATGGCGGGGTATCTCTGCTGGATGGAGGCGGCGGAGTAGGCCCTCCCTCAATATCAACAAATAAGACCGCCGTACCGGGATTTCCCGATCCGGCGGTCCCCTTTTATGCGCCTACCACAGCCCCAGCACCTCCACCGCGGTCCGCACGACCCGGTAAGGGAGGGTCTCCAGCTCCCGGGCGGCGTTTTTCAGCTCCTGCCGGATGGCGATGCCTTGGGGACAGTGCTGTTCGCACCGCCCGCACCCCACGCACCGGGACGCCCCCGCGTTCTCCCGCCGGAAGGCGGTGCAGCGCAGGTAGTCCCTGCGCCCGGCCTGCCTGCTCTCGGCGTACATGGCGTTGTAGCAGCGGAAGATCCCGGGGATGTCCACCCCCCTGGGGCAGGGCATACAGTAGCCGCAGGCGGTGCAGCCCACCTTGAGCGTCCGCTCGATTTCCCGGCGCACCCGCTCCACCAGCTCCCGGCCCTCTTTGCCCAGGCACCCGGGGACGCCCTGGTCCGCCACGCGCAGGTTCTCCTCCACCATCTCCACGCTGTTCATGCCCGAGAGGACGCACGTCACCTCCGGCTGGTCGTAGAGCCATCGGAAGGCGAGCTCCGCGGGGGTGGCGGCCTCCGGGGCGGGAAAGAGCTTCTTCGCCCCTTCCGGCAGGGCGTGTACCAGCTTCCCGCCCCGCAGGGGCTCCATGATGACAACGGGCAGGCCCTTGGCGTGGGCACAGCGCAGGCCCTCCACCCCGGCCTGGGAGCGCTCGTCCATGTAGTTGTACTGGATTTGGCAGATATCCCAGTCCCAGGCGTCCAGCAGGCGGCAGAAGGGTCCGGTGCTCCCGTGGTAGGAGAACCCCACGCCCCGAATCTGCCCCGCGGCCCGCTTCTCCTCCAGCCAGCGGTCCAGGCCCAGACGGCACAGCTTCTCCCAGGTGGCAACGTCCGTAAGCATGTGCATGAGGTAGTAGTCCACATGGTCCGTCTGCAAGCGCCGGAGCTCCTCCTGGAACATCTTCTCCACCCCGGCCGCGGATTTGATGAGGTAGTGGGGGAGCTTGGTGGTGAGGACCACCTGGTCCCGGCACCCGTTCCGGCGGAGGATCTCCCCCACGGCGGCCTCGCTCCCGGGGTAGATGTAGGCGGTGTCCAGGTAGTTGACCCCGCCGCGAAGGGCCGTCATGACCTCCCGCTCCGCCTTGCCGGTATCAATCTGGTTCCCGCTGCGGGTGAAGCGGAGACAGCCGTACCCCAGAAGGGAGAGGTCCCGGCCCTGTTTGTCTTTTCGGTATTGCATGGCGGAGGCTCCTTTCCGATAGTCCTGCCAGGATATCTATTCCGCGCTGATGGTCCGGATCTCCAGCCACTTCCCCCGGTACATCCGCACCAGGAACAGCAGCCCCCGCACGCACAGCTCGGTACACATGGCCATCCACACGCCATGGAGGCCGAAGGGCCCCACCAGGAGCATGGCGAGGGTGATCCGCACGCCCCACATGCTCCCCAGCTCCATGACGCTGGGCACCAGGGTGTCCCCCGCGCCCCGGAGGGCCCCGGCGGCGACGATGGAGGCGGCGAAGAGGGGCTCGGCAAAGGCCTCGATGCGCAGTACCTGGGCCCCCAGGGTCCGCACCCCAGCGTCCGGCGTGAGCATGGAGAAGATCCAGGGCGCGGCGATGTACATCAAAATCCCCGTGCAGGTCATCACCCCCACGCCCAGGGCCACGCTCAGCCATGCAAAGCGCTTGGCCTGGTCCCTGCGCTCCGCGCCCATGCTCTGCCCCACCAGGGTGGTGGCGGCGGCGGCCATGCCGTAGCCGGGCATATAGCAGAAGCCCTCCGCCGTGACGGCAAGGGAGTTGGCGGCCACCGCCGTGGTGCCCAGGGGGGAGACGATCTTCGTCCCCGCAATCTGGGCGAGGGACGTGGTCACCCGCTCCAGGGCGATGGGGACGGCGAGGCGGACGGTGGTCATCATGCAGTTCTGTTCCAGACGCCACGGCACGCCCTTGACCAGCTTCAGCACCGGGGAGCGCAGGCACACGAAGTACATCATGAGGATCGTCGTCACCGTCTCGCTCATCACCGTGCCCAGCGCCGCGCCCGCCACGCCCATGCCAACGCCGAAGATGGTCAGGTCCATCCCCAGCAGGGTCACGACCCGGGTGGGGAAGATGAAAAAGGCGTTGAACACCACGTTCATGCAGCACATGAGGATATTTAATGCGCTGGGGGTCTTCATGTCCCCGCTGCACTGGAGCATACTGCCCCCCGCCTGCCGGAGGAGCACGACGGGCAGGCCGCAGCCGTAGATGAAGAAGTACCGGCTGGAGCCGGCGCAGACCTCCGGCGCGCCCCCCAGCCATACGGGGAGCTTCCCGCTGACGGCGGCGGCGATGGCGGCGAACAAGAGCCCCACTCCCACGCTGACCATCATGGCCTGCCGCATGACGGACTGGACCTGCCGGAGGCGTCCGGCGCCGATGAGCTGGGCGATCTGGATAGAAAAGCCGGTGACCATGCACATGCCCATGCCGCTGAAGAGCCAGGTGCTGCTGGCCACCAGGCCCACCGAGGCCGTGGCCGCCGCCCCCAGGGACCCCACCATGGCGGAGTCCACGTAGCTCATGACCGTGGAGCTGATCTCCGCGAGGATAATGGGGATGCTCAGCCGCACCACCAGGCCCATCTGCTCGCCCAGCGCGGGATTGGAGTCCGGCGCGAGGAACCGGCTCCATTGGATCTCTTTTGCCATACGCGCACCTTCCCGCCTGTACCCGGCGGGTCCTTTCTCGTTTCTGCCAAACAGTATACCAGAGTTTTCTGCCCTTGACAAGTGAACGCTCTACCTTTTTTTGCCGCTGGAGTGAAGACCAGGCAAAATGGGGGGGCCATGTTTCCCGCCGCCGCCCCACTATTTCCCGACAGCCTTTTTCTCCCCGGTCTGCTAAAATAGGGAAAAATCCACTCCGGAGGAGGACAAGCTATGAAATTTTCCGCCATTTCCGTCCCAAAGCCTGACCGGCGGGAGCTCTTGCGCGGGGGGCTCTACGCCCTGGGGGGCTTCGCCTGCGCCGCCTGCGCCCTGGACGGACGCGCCCCCCTGGCCGCGGGCTTCCTCGCCGCCTGCAAGCCTGGGCCCAGCGCCCTCGCGGCCCTGGCGGGGGCGGCGGGAGGGGCCTTCCTCTTTCTCCCCTTCGGACCGGCCCTGCGCTGCTGCGGCATCCTCATCCTCATCACCGCCATCCTCTCCGCCTTCCGGGACACGGCCTGGTTCCAGCAGGGGCTCTTCCGCCCCCTCACCGCCGCCGGAGCCACTCTCGCCGTGGAGCTGGCCTACACCTTCCAGATGGGCTTCGACGGCCCGGCGGCCCTGCGCATGATCGCCTGCACCGCCCTCGCCGGCATCCTCTGCCACTACTGCGCCCTGCTCCTGCGGGAGACGGCCATCCCCCGCCGCAAGGCCCCCCGGGAGGCCGAGGCCCTCAAAAACCGCCTGCGCATGAGCGCCGAGGCCCTGCGCAGCCTCTGCGAGGCCTTCTCCGCCCCCGCCCCCAGGAAGGAGGAGAACCCCGCCGTCATCTTCGACCGGGCGGCGGAGGTGGTCTGCCGGGGGTGCGCCCTCCGGGAGGTCTGCTGGAGCAAGGAGTACGTGGGCACCTTCAACGCCTTCAACGACGCCACCCCCGCCCTCCTGGAGCGGGGCCGGGCCGAGCCCGCCGACTTCGCCCCCCACTTCGCAAGCCGCTGCATCCACTTCCCCCAGCTGCTCACCGCCATCAACACGGAGATCACCGCCCTGCTCCTGCGCCGCCAGTACCGGCGGCAGTTGGACCAGGAGCGCAGCCGCTCCCGGGGGCAGTACGCCCAGCTGGGGGAGCTGGTGGCCCAGGCCATGAGCGCCTCCGAGCCCCCCGCCGCCACCGGGCGCGAGATGTCCTTCGACGTGGCCATGGGCTTCACCCCCAAGGAGGGGGAGCGGCTGTGCGGGGACAGCGTGACGTACTTCCAGAGCGGGGGGAGCCTCCTCTATATGCTCCTCTCAGACGGCATGGGGAGCGGCCGGGAGGCGGCGCGGGAGAGCCAGATGACCTTGCGCCTCCTGGAGCAGTTCCTCAAGGCCGGCATCGACGCCGAGCCCGCCCTCAAGACCCTCAACGGCGCGCTGAACCTGCGCAGCGACGACCAGGGGAGCTTCACCACCATCGACCTCCTCAGCGTGGACCTCTCCCGCCGGGAGGCGGCCCTCTACAAGTACGGCGCGGCCCCCACCTACATCAAGCGGCAGGGCACGGTGCGGCGCCTGACGGGGAAGGCCCTGCCTGCGGGGCTCCAGGAGGCGGACCGCTTCCCGCCGCCGGACCGCTTCCCCCTGGAGGAGGACACCTTTGTGCTCATGATCAGCGACGGCGTGGCCGAGAGCGGAGATGACATTTGGCTTCAGGACCTTCTCGCCGGGTGGCACGGGGAGGACCCCCATGTGCTGGTGAGCCTGGTCCTCCGGGAGAGCGCCCAGCGCCGGAAGGGGGACGACGATTGCAGTGCCCTGTGCCTCTACCTCCCCCGGCAAAATCAGGGCAAGAGAGAAGTATAGTCCTGCCGGACGGCAGCGGACACGGATTCTTCCGGAAGGCCGTATAATCCGGACCGCGCCGGGAAACAATGGAAGAGAAATCCAGCGCGGGGGCCGGTACGCCATCCCCGGCAGAAACGGTGCAGCCCCCGCGCCAAACCAGAAAGGAGTGGTGCCCCTTGGTAAAAGGTACCTCCCGCCGCGTGATCGTCGTCGACTCTCCGGACCCGAAGCTCTTTGAGCAGGCCATCTTCATCGTCAAAAACGACGCTATGACCCGAGAGGGCGTCACAAGCCAGCAGGTGCTGGGCGAGGCCTGCCGCATCGCCCGGGGCTACGCCGCCAGACAGGAGGTCCGGCCTCCCCTTTGGCAGAGGGTGCCCCGGTGGTGCTGGTTCACGGGTGCCGCCCTGGCCGCGGCGGCGGTGTGGCTGGTCTGGAATCTCCTCCTGTGAAACGGGGCGGTCCGTCGGGGACCGCCCTCGTTTTTTGCGGACAAAATTTTGCCTCCCCCCTGGAAAAACCGCCTCCCGCCCGGTATAATGGCAGAAAAAACCAGGAGGTACTCCATATGATCTGCGATCTCTGTCCCCGCCGATGCGGCGCGGTGCGCACGGAGGAGGCCGGGCACGGCTTCTGCCGCCAGCCCAGCCTGCCGGTCATCGCCCGGGCCGCCCTCCACCACTGGGAGGAGCCCTGCATCAGCGGCTCCGGCGGGAGCGGGGCCGTGTTCTTTTCCGGGTGCGTGCTCCGGTGCGTCTACTGCCAAAACGCCCCCATCAGCCGGGGCGGCGTCGGGAAAACCGTCACCGTGGAGCGCCTGGGGGAGATTTTCCGGGAGCTCGCCGCCCAGGGGGCCCACAACATCAACCTCGTCAGCCCCACTCCCTTCGCCCGCGCTGTCCGGGAGGCCCTGGAGGCCCCCCTCCCCGTCCCCGTGGTCTGGAACACCGGGGGGTATGAGCGTGTGGAGACCCTGCGGACCCTGGAGGGGAAGGTCCAGGTGTGGCTCCCGGACCTGAAGTATACGGACAGCGCCCTCGCCAAGCGGTACAGCGGCGCGGAGGACTACTTCCCCGTGGCCCGGGCGGCTGTCGAGGAAATGGTCCGGCAGACGGGGGCCTGCGTCCTGGAGGACGGACTTCTCAAACGGGGGGTCCTCATCCGCCACCTGCTCCTCCCGGGGGCGCTGGAGAACGCAAAAGCCGTGATGGACTACGTGGCCCGGACCTTCCGGCCCAGGGAGGTCCTCTTCTCCCTCATGGCCCAGTACACCCCCCAGCCGGGGGCCCGGGGGCTCCTCGCCCGGACCGTCACCGGGGCGGAGTACCGCGCCGCGTTGGCCTACATGGAGAACGTGGGCATCACCGAGGGGTACACCCAGGACGTGGGGGCCGCGAGGCGGGAGTTTACCCCGGCCTTTGACCTCACGGGGGTGTAGGGGGCCGGGGCGCAGGGGCGAATTTTCTTCCATATTTCGTCAAAGCCCAACAGAATCCCGCCCCGGAGGAGTCCGCAATGTGGCAAAATATCCGATTGAAATCCCGGCGGTTCTGCCATATAATTTAAGAAGATACCACCGATACGATCAACCCCGCCCCTTTTCCGGCGGGGTCCCGGGAGGATATATGCTCATGCTGACACTGGACAAAATCTACCACGCGGCCTTCGTGCTCCGGGAGGCCGCCCGGAAAACCGACCTCATCGCCGCCCCCAACCTGGGGAGCCGGGGGGAGCTCTACCTCAAGACGGAGAATTTACAGAACACCGGGAGCTTCAAGCTCCGGGGGGCCTACTACAAGATCAGCCAGCTCACCGAGGAGGAGAAGAGCCGGGGCATCATCGCCTGCTCCGCCGGGAACCACGCCCAGGGCGTAGCCCTGGCCGCGTCCAAAAACGGCATCCGCAGCGTCATCTGTATGCCCGACGGCGCGCCCATCAGCAAGGTGGAGGCCACCAAGCGCCTGGGGGCCGAGGTGCGCCTCGTCAAGGGCGCTTACGACGACGCCTACGACTACGCCCGCAAGCTCCAGGAGGAGACCGGGGCCACCTTCATCCACCCCTTTGACGACGAGCTGGTCATCGCCGGACAG
>CAJUOA010000011.1 GCA_910587785.1 uncultured Oscillospiraceae bacterium
AAAGAAAATGCTGGGAGTGCAGGAGGATGGGACAGTTGACAAACGCAAGCGGTGCTCCCCTGCGGCGGCGTTGGCATTGGCCAAACAGGAGAAGCTCCATACCACCGTCTGCGTCAGCACCCTGTACAGCTACATCGAGAAGCGGGTCTTCCTCCATCTGACCAACAAGGACCTATGGGAAAAGGGGCGGAAAAGGAAACAGGGATACAGACCGGTCCGGCGGATGGCCCACCCGAAACTGCCGTCCATTTCCAACAGGCCGGAGGAGATCGGCCAGCGAGAGGAAAAAGGGCACTGCGAGATCGACCTGGTCGTCGGGAAGGACGGGAGCAGGCCCGTACTGCTGACGATGGTGGAGCGGAGCACGAAAAAACCGCTTCTCTCCAAGCTCCCGGACGGTGGACGAGCTGGCCAACGCTGACCTGGATGAGCTGACAGCCTTTGTAAACAAAGCAGGTCATGGCAGATTTGCAGACCCGGAGGCAACCGCCAAAGCCGTTCAGGCCGCCGCCAGGAGTTCTTTCCGCTTGCCCCAGACCGTGAATGATTCGATTAACCGGGTCATGTCGGTTTCCATTGCGGCTATGCGGGCACTGGAAAGCCAGATCAAGGCGTTGGAGAAAGCCATTGAGCAGCAGTTTGAGATCATCCCAAACACACTGACCTCAATCCCCGGAATCGGCAAGGTCTATTCTGCCGGTATCATCGCTGAGATTGGCAAGAAACGTAGTTTCTTAAGCGTCTTTTTGGTGACTTTTTCCGGCTCTTCGGTAGAATGTGTGGGTGGCAGATTTGCTGAAAATCAGCCATAGCAATGGTTTTCAGGCATTTGGAGTGGTACACAAAAAAGGGCTGAAAATAGCACCGTGTCACAAGCCAGTCAAGGCACCGGCTTTGCCTCGCCTGCGGCGGCCTTGACAGCCTTGCGCCACAGTGCTTGCAGGTAGTCAAGAGGGGCTTGCGCCCCTCTCTGGCAGATGCTGCCCATATCTGATTTTCCTACCCACACATTCTACCGAAGCCTCCTTTTTCCACGCGGAAAAAGTCACCGAGGGTCCGGGGGCGCGAAGCCCCCGGGACTCCTGGCTAGAAGGCAGATCAGCTAAGCTCCGCCTGCCCGGTGTAGAGCTGATAGTACTTCCCCTGTTGATCGATGAGCTCCTGGTGGTCGCCGCGCTCAATAATCTCCCCCTGCTCCAGGACCATAATCGCCTTTGCATTGCGAACAGTAGAGAGCCGGTGCGCAATCACAAAGACAGTCCGTCCCGCCATGAGGCGATCCATGCCCCGCTCAATGAGCTTTTCTGTGCGGGTATCAATGGAGCTGGTCGCTTCATCCAAAATCAACACCGGCGGGTCCGCCACCGCCGCCCGGGCAATGGCCAGGAGCTGACGTTCCCCCTGACTGAGACTGCCGCCGTCATCGGTGAGCCAAGTGTCGTACCCATTGGGCAGGTGGCTGATAAAGGTGTCCGCATTGGCCAGCTTCGCGGCGGCGCGAACCTCCTCGTCGGTGGCATCCAAACGGCCATAGCGGATGTTGTCGGCCACAGTGCCGGTAAAGAGATGGGTGTCCTGTAAGACAATGCCCAAGGAGCGCCGCAGGCTCTCCTTGCGGATGTCCCGCACGTCAATGCCGTCGTAGGTGATAAGGCCGCTCTCGATCTCGTAAAACCGGTTGATGAGGTTGGTGATAGTCGTCTTCCCCGCGCCGGTGGAGCCCACAAAGGCTATCTTCTGCCCCGGCTTGGCATAAAGGCTGATGCCTTGCAGGACAGCCTTCTCCGGCACGTAGCGGAAGACCACATCCTGAAAGCGCACGTCGCCCCGGAGGGGAACCAGCGCGCCGTCCGGCTTCTTCCACGCCCAGCCGGAACCGTCCCGGACCAGAGTGACACGCCCCTCATCAATCTCCGGCGCGGTCTCCATAACCTCAAAGACCCGCTCCGCGCCCGCAATGGCGGCGAGAAGGTTGTTGACCTGCTGGCTCATCTGACTGATGGGCTGGCTGAACTGCCGGGTATACTGGAGATAGACCACCAGGGACCCCAGGTCCAGCCCCATGGCGATGGACAGCAGCGCCCCCGCACAGCAGGTGAGGGCATAGTTGATATGGCTGAGGTTGCCCATGGCAGGCATCATGGCCCCGGCAAAAGACTGGGCGTTCACCGCACTGCGCCGGTAAGCCTCGTTGCGCACGTCGAAGCCCGCCTTCGCGGCCCTCTCGTGGGTGAAGACCTTGATGACCTTCTGCCCCTCGATCATCTCCTCAATATAACCGTTGATAACCCCCAGATCCCTCTGCTGGGCGGAGAAATAGCGCCGGGAACGCCTGCCTACGGTCATGACCACCACCATCATGAGCCCCATGGAGAACACGCTCACCAGAAACAGCGCCGGACTGAGATAGAGCATCATCGCCACCACACCGATGAAGGTCAGACCGCCGGAGATGAGACTGATCATGCCGTTGTTGAGGATCTCGGTAATGGTCTCGATGTCGTTGGTATAGCGGCTCATGAGCTCACCGTGGGTGTGGGTGTCAAAATAGCTCAGAGGCAGGCGCTGCATCTTGGCAAAGAGGTCCTGCCGGATGGCGTGGGTCGTCCTCTGGGAGACATGGACCATGATGCGGGCATACGTGTAGCTGAGAAGCGCCGCGCAGACGTAAATGCCCGCAAGCACCGCCAGCATCCGTGCCAGACGGGGGTAGTCCCCCGGAATGATGCAGTCGTTAATGAGGGGCCGGAGCATATAGCTGCCGCCGATGGAACAGCCCACGTTCAGCACCAGACACACCGCCACCACCCCCAGGAGCCACTTGGATTTGCCCACATAGCCCAATAGAGTGGAGATGGTCCTGCCCGCGTTCTTGGGCTTGCGGAAGTCCCTGGGACCGGGACCGCCGGGGCCGTGGGGCCCGTTCTTCCTCTTTTCAGCCATTGAGACTCGCCCCCTCCTGCTGCGACTGGTAGACGTCGCGGTAAATTTCATTGCTCTCCATGAGCTCCTCATGGGTTCCCATGCCGGAGATGTGCCCGTCGTCCAGAACCACGATGAGGTCCGCGTCCATGACGGAGATGATCCGCTGGGCAATGATGATCTTCGTCGTGTCCGGAAGCTGCTCCCGGAAAGCGGCGCGGATCTTCGCGTCCGTGGCGGTGTCCACGGCGCTGGTGGAGTCGTCCAGAATGAGGACCTTCGGCTTTTTCAGAATGGCCCGGGCGATACACAGCCTCTGCTTCTGCCCGCCGGAGACGTTCACGCCCCCCTGCCCCAGGTCCGTGTCCAGCCCCCTGGGCATCCGGCTGACGAACTCCCAGGCGCAGGCGGCTTCACAGGCGGCCTCGATCTCCATGTCGGTGGCGTTCTCATCCCCCCAGAGCAGGTTCTCCCGGACAGAGCCGGAGAAGAGGGTGTTTTTTTGCAGGACCATGCTCACAGCGCCTCGCAGGTGCTCCAGGGAGTAATCCTGGACCGGACGTCCCCCCACCCGGACCGCGCCCTCCTGGACCTCGTAGAGCCGGGGGATGAGCTGGACCAGGGTGGATTTCGCCGAGCCGGTGCCGCCGATGATGCCCACCGTGGCGCCGCTCTTGATGTGGAGGTCGATGTCGTGGAGGTTCCACTTCCCGGCGGTGTCATTGTACTTGAAGTAGACGTGGTCGAAGTCCACGGAGCCGTCGGCGGCCTCCAGGGAGGCGTCGGCGGAGGTGTCGGCGATGTCGGGCACCTCGTCCAGGACCTCGATGACCCGCTTGGCGCAGGCGATGGCCCGGGTGAGCATCATCATGATCATGGACACCATCATCAGGCTCATGAGCACCTGGGTGATGTAGGTGAAGAAGGTGCTCAAAAGGCCCACCTCCAGATCCCCGGCCTGGACCAGGGGCGCGCCGTACCACATGACGGCAATAATGGTGCCGTAGGTGATGAGCATCATGAGGGGCTGGTTGATGACGATGAAGCCGAATGCCTTTTCGCTGATTTCCAGGAGGGCGTCGTTGCGCTTTTTGAATTTCTTCCCCTCGTAGTCCTCCCGGACGAAGCTCTTCACCACCCGGATGGCGGAGAGGTTCTCCTGGACCACCAGGTTCAGATCGTCGGTGCGCTCCTGGAAGGCGGTGAACATGGGGCTGATATACCGGATCACCAGCGCAATCATCACCAGCAGGAGCGGCATGGCCACCAGGAACACCCGGGAGAGCTTCAGACTGATGGAAACCGCCAGGATCAGGGCGCTCACCAGCATCACCGGTGCCCGCACCAAAAGGCGCATCCCCATCATGAGGCTCATTTGCAGCATGTTGCAGTCGCTGGTCAGGCGGGTGACCAGGGAGGCGGTGGAGAACTTCTCGATGTTCCGGAAGGAGTACTCCTGTACATGGTCATACTGGGCCTTGCGCAGCTGGGCCCCGAAGCCCTGCCCCGCCCGGGAGGACAAAAACGCGCTCCCAATGCCCAGAGCCATGGACACCAGGGCCATGAGCACCATTTGCAGGCCCTTTCTGAGGATAAAGGCCGTGTCCCCGGCGGGGATGCCGGTATCTACGATGTCGGCCATCACCAGGGGGAGCAGGAGCTCGAAGACCGCCTCCCCGCCGGAACAGAGGACCCCCAGCACGATAAAGTGCCGGTGCCCCCGGGTATAGGGCCAAAGTTTTTTGATCATACGCTGTTTACCTCGTTTTCCAAGTTTGTGATAATCTGGTTGAGGAGCCGCTCCAGCTGTTCCCGCTCCTGGCCGGAGAGGCCCGCCGCATACAGGCGCTCCGCCTTCTCCACGACGCCGCGGAAGTCCTCCACCTTGCCCCAGCCCGCCTCGGTCAGGCTCACCAGGCGGACCCGTCCGTCCTGGGGGCTGGGGCGGCGGGTGACATACCCCTTGGCCTCCAGCCGGTCCACGATGCCGTTGACGGTGGGGGGCTTCAGGCGGAGCTGTTTCTCCAGGTCCCGCTGGGTGGCCTCCTGCCCCTCACCAGTACAGGTCAGGCGCATGAGCAGGTGGGTCTGGGCCGGGGTCACGTCGTACCCCGCCCGGCGCAGGAGCTGGTCCATGCTCTGCTTGCCCAGGTGGCCGCAGTAGGCGATCAGAGCCCCCAGCTCCGGGCAGTCACACACGATCTGTCACCTCTTTTCAAAAAAATATTTAGCGCGCTAACTATAACTCATATTTTTTCCAAAGTCAAGGCCGGTTTTTGAATGGTTTTTGAACCGGCTGTGAACTTTCCATGAATTATCCCCCAACCCGGTTGACGGATCGGAAAAGCTGTATTATGATGGGGATGTCAGCAAGACATTCTCTTTTCTCTCCCTCTTTTTCTGCGAAAGAGCCGGAATCATGTGATCCCGGCTCTTTCTGCATGAGCCCCCGGACGCCCTGCGGCCCTCACAGGCGCACCGGAAAAAGAAAACGGGGCCCGGACGTTTGTCCGGGCCCCAGGGGGGATCAGGGGGAATCTTCTATAATACAGTCAACACAGTTGAAAAAGCGCATTTGTGCTTTTCCAAATTCCAGCTATGAAGCGTCAGGCACCGATCATCTCGCAGAAGCGGTTGAGGATCGTTGCCACCTGGGCGCGGGTGGCGGTGCCGGTGGGGTCCAGACGTCCGTCATCCATGCCGGCGATGAGTCCTCTGTCCACTGCCCAGCGCATGGCCTCGACGGCGTAATCGCTGACCTTGTCCCCATCGGGGAAGCGGCTGAGGTCGCCGTAGTTCGCCACGTCGATGCCCTTGCTCACGCAGTAACGGTAGAGGATCGCCGCCATCTGCTCGCGGGTGATGTTGTCCTTGGGCCCGAAGAGGGTCTCGCTGTAGCCCAGGACCACGCCGTTGTCGCTTGCCCAGGAAATGGGATCGGCATAGTACTCGTCGCGCTCAACATCGGTGAAGGGGCTCACGCCGGTGGCGGAAGCGTTCTCCATGCGGTAGATGATCGTGACGATCATGCCGCGGGTGGTGGAGACGTTGGGCCCGAAGAGGGTGTCGCTCATGCCGGTCATCATGCCCTTGCCGTAGACGAAGGACACATAGGGGCGGAACCAGTCGCCGCTGGCCACATCAATGAAGGGCAGGGGACGGTTTGCCAGGGGGGTGTCCTCATCCTCGATGGTCACGGTGGGGGTGTTGGGGGTGTTCCCCAGGGGCGTGTTGTCATCGGGGATGGTCGTGGTGGGCTGGCGGTTGCTGCTGACCGGGGGCTGGTAATCCGGGTCGGGGTCAGGATCGGGATCGGTGTAGCCCGGATCATAGGTGTAGGTCAGCTGAGGAATGGTCTCGGTGCGGGTCGCGGCGCAGGTGGCGCAGGTGTAGGTCCGCAGGCCCGTGCTGTAGTAGGTGGGGTAGGTGGTGATCACACCGGCGTTCCAGGCGTGATTGCCGGTGGCGGCAACCGTCCGGGTCTCCGTGTGGCCGCTGTTGCGGGCGCATGTGCGGGTCTCCTCACCGGCGGCGGCGCAGGTGGCGGCGCGGGTCACCGTCCAGGCACCGTAGCTGTGGCCCAGGGCGGGGATGGTGATCCGGGACGTGATCACCGCATTGCAGCGGCTGCAATAGGTACCGCCGGTGTAGCCGGTGGTGGTGCAGGTGGCCGGGACCGTGGCATAGGCTACAGCATTGTGGCCGAGTGCACCGCCCGTCGCCTCAGTATGCTTGAGGCCGCAGACCGTACAGGTGTAGGTCGTGACTTCCGCCCCCTCACAGGTGGCGGAGGTGGTCACTTCGCCTGCATCCCAGACATGCGCGCTGGTCTCCTCATCACCACAGACAGTGCAAACGCGGGTGTGGTTGACACTGCCCTCCATCCCAGTCCAGGCGCCGTAGGTGTGGGGCAGCTTGGCAATCTCAGTCTGAGCCGCCAGAATCTCACCGCACACGGAGCAGTGCTTGCCTTCGGTCTTACCTGCGGTGGTGCAGGTGGCGGGGACAGCCGCGTCAACGACCTCGGTGTGGGGCAGCTTGGCGATAGACTCGGTGCTGATAACCGTATTACACACGGTACACCTGGTCTCCTTTGTGCCCTCTTCCTTGCAGGAGGCTTCCTTGGTCACCACCGCCTCGCCGGGGGTGTGGGGCTTCTTCGCAATCTTCAAAGACCCCTCGGTCACAGGCGTGTAGCTAGTGCCCTTGGTGAGCTGGCCGCAGTTCTCACACTTATTGTGGGACTGCATCCCCTCTTTGGTGCAGGTGGCCTCTTCCTCAGGAACAGCGATCCACTTGTGGCCGGTGGCTTTGAGGACCAGGCTATCCTCCGTTACCTCGGTGAGATGCGTAGCTGTACCGGTGAGGTACTTCTGGCAATCGTCGCAGTAATAATGCGCCTTCATGCCGTCCGTCTCGCAGGTGGCGGGAACTTCGGGGATCGCCTCTTTGACATTGGGGTGCTTGCACACCTCGGGCTCTACAGGAGTAGTGGACTTCGTCGCACCGCATTTGCACTTGGTGCCACCATCGAGATCGTAGGTATGGCCCTCAGTCTTCTCGTAGTTTCCACAAGAGCAAGTTACGGCGTGGGTACCATTCCCCTTGTTCGTCCAGCGCAACAGGGTGCCTTGGTGCTCACACTTAGGCTCGGTGGGCTCCACGGGCTTGAGATTCTTCTGACCGCAGATGCACGTGTTGTCCAGCTGATTAAAGTTATGATTTTCCAGGTCCTTCCACTCAGCACAAACTTCACACTGATAGCCGTGCTTGTCGGTGCCCTTCGGCTGGAGCTCCGTACTCCACTGGTGGGCGGCAGGAACGACATTGACCTTCTTGGTCGCCTCGCAATCGGCACACTTCTCGACCGTGTAACCATCAGTGGTGCAGGTGGGCGCAATAGTCTCTACGACTGTCCAGCCGCTGTGATCTTTAACAACATCGGCGTAGCGGTTGAGAGGCTTTTCGCAGTACAGACAGGGATGGGCGTGCTTCTGGTCATTGAGCTTTACCCACACGTTGGTATCCGGAGCATGACCACTACCGCTGGTGTACTCAGTCTTCCGCTGCTTGCAGTTTTCGCAGTAATAAACGTACTTCTTGGCAGCGCAAACAGGGCCGTCTGTTTCGGACTCTTCCTCGTTCAGCACAAAGTTGTGTGTACACTCCTCCGGCTCTACAGGAACGATCTCAGACTTCATGACATAGCCGCAGGCACATTTCCAGTACTTGTAGCCGCCTTCTTCTACAGGCTCGCCAAGCTGCACATGGGATTCCTCAGCACCGCGATAGTCACAGCCCTGCACAGTACAAACAAGCCAGTGTGTATTGCTCACATAGTCAGGCTCAGTCGCAGTGTACGTCAGCGTTGTCTGGTGTTCACTCGGGTGCTCCATGCCACAAACGCAGGTACCGGTGGCATAGGAGTGAGGAGCAAAGTTTTCCTGCTCAGGCTCTCCACAACGGTCGCAGAGAAGGCGATGACCCTCGTCGTTCTGCTCATATTTGTCCGTATACAAATGATTCAGAGCTGGCACCTTGTTTTCCGGACCACTAATTTTTGTCGCGCAGAAAACGCACCAAACCTCAGAATATCCTTCTGTAGTACAGGTCGGCGCAACGATTTTGGTCTTGAGGTTGCGGTTGTCATTGCGTATATGACTGTGCCCTATTCCGTTGCCTTCATCGGGTTTAATCATTGCATCATTAAGGACTATTTCTCCACAATCACAGGTCCATTTTTGGGCAGGGATACCTCCAGTTCCTGTCCTGCGCCAATTATGGAAGGATTCATTGAAATACTCATTGCACTCTGTGCAAACAGTGGCATGATGCCCGTTGTCGAGATTTACATAGGATGACCCACTGTGATGATGCTCTTCCCCCGCCGCAAATGCGGCACCAGGGACCAGGCTCACACACAGAACGAACGCGACGAACAGGGAGAGAACGCGTTTGCCAAGGTTCTTGTAATGTTTCATAGATTCAATTCCTTTCTTTGCCTGATTTACGGATGCAAAGTATCCGGCGGCCGGGCTGGCATAGCGCGTCAACGCCGTAGCCCCCATAGCTTTGCGTCCCGTCATTTCTGGCGGTTTGCTAATTATAAAGTTGTAATTAGCAACCGGCTGCCATAGCGCCGCCGGAGCGGCGCCTTAGGTCCATAGTTTTGCGTCCCGGGGTTTCCCCCGGTTTGCCTTTATAATCAGCAACCAGGCTGCCATGGCGGCGGCACAGGGAGCCCGCCGCTTTAGGCCCTATGGCTTTGCGTCCCGGGGTTTCCCCCGGTTTGCCAAACGGATGATGCGCGGGATACGCGTGTCTCCCTGTTTCGGGTCCATGGGACCCGGTCTCCTCATAGACATTCCCCCTTTTCCCCTGACCTGTGGTATGAAAAGCGGACCGGCGGCTCCCCAGGCCCCCGTCCCGCGCCCACAGCAAAGCTTCTGTCCCCACATGGGGACAGAGCGGGGGGTACCCCCCGCTCTCGCTGTCTGTTACCATGATTATACAATGTCTGGCATCCCATGTCAATAAACATAGGATAATTCTCAGCAATATTTCAGCATTGGTGAAAAAGGGGGAGGGGGCGCGGCGCGTCCCCTCCCCTGGCGGTGTCACTTGGTGATCTGGAAGGACCGGGTGATGGGCGCGGCCTGGTAGCTGCCGCCCAGGGTGACCACGGTCATGGTGTAGCGGCCCGGCTCGGTGGGGGCCTTGGTGGTGCTGGAGTAGGGCTTCCACTTGCTGGTGAAGCCGGAGTAGAGGTAGTGGACGCTGCTCTGGCTGATGGTCACATCGCCGTCAAAGGAGAGTGTGGCGCCGAAGTCGAACTCCTTGGCGTCCGCCGCGCTGATCTGCTTGCCCAGGTCCTGGTTCCAGGTCAGCTTCACGCCTTTGAGGTTCATCCGCACCAGCAGCGCGCCTACGCCCACGCCGGTGTTATAGTTCTTGTTGTCGGTGATGACGGTGACGGTGTACAGCCCCGCCTGGTTTTTCGGCACGCCGAAGCCCACGCGCACGCCGTCGGTGATGGAGGGCAGGGCGTTGACCACCTTGATGATCTGTCCGAAAGCGCCGGTGTCCACGCCCACCTTCTCCAGCAGGTCGATGAGCTCGGTGTTGGTGAACATCTTGCGCAGCGCGCCCAAGGTCACGCCCTCGTTGAGCATCGCGGTAAAGCTCTTGCCGGCGATCCGCTCCACTACGGGGTCGAGGATCTTCAGGAGCTTGCTGCCCGTGTACTTGGCGGGCAGGTCGAGGTAGAGGCCCAGGTTGACATTGCTGGTGGCCCCGGCGTAGATGGTGTAGAACTCGAACTTGCCGTCGGGGTCGGTGGTGATAAAGTTTGCGGGCAGGGGCTGTCCGGCGCGGATGTTGGTGGAGTTGACCTTGACCTTGACGTTGGCTTTCTTGACGGTGACGGAGCCCTCAGCGGCTTCGGAGGGCTTATACTCCGCGCTGCCCTTGAAGGTGATCTGCACCTTGTGCTCGCCCGCGCCCATGGGGGCGTAGGGCACGCCGACGGCGTTCTTGCCGCCGGAGATGGGCATCCAGGTCTTGGTGCTCTCGCCCAGGCTGCCGGCGATGTCGCCGATGCCGCCGCCGATGTTCTCCAGGCCGGGGATCTTGCCGATGAGGCTGCCCAGCTTGCCGGCGTCCACGCTGTCGTCCAGCACGTCCAACTGGGCCTTGTACTTGATGTCAAAGTCGGAGAGGTCCGCGCCCTCGGGCAGGGTGGAGTTCTCCCAGTCGATGGCGTTCTCGAAGATGGCCCGCTCCATGACGGCGTAGTCCATATTATAGGTAAAGGACGCGCCCTCCCTGAGCACCACCGCGCTGGCGAGGCGGTTGTCCGTCACCGTCACTTCCACGGTGGCGGAGGCAGCGCGGTAGTCCACAGTCTCGGGCCAGGTGATGCGGATTCTCCAGGTACCCTCCTTGAAGTCCAGCAGGCCGGTAGCGCCCTGGTGGTCAAGGGGCTTGAAATTCACGCCTCCGACGTCCGCAGTGGTGGTGTACTCCATCTTCACGGCCTCGTAGTCCGCAGCGGGATTGGTGGAGTCCACGACGGCGTCGTAGATGGCGCGGATGGCGGCGGCGTAGTCATAGCCCTGTCCGGCGGTGAAGACCATGCCCACCTCATAGGGGGCGTCCTTCAGGGTGTACTGGATGGCCTCCCGGCCGGTGACGGTGACAGTGCCATTGACGGTGGTGGGAGCGTACTGGGTATTGCCGCCCCAGACCAGGCGGACCTGCCAGACGCCCTCGGAGATGGCGGGGTACTCCAGTCCGGAGACCTTGCCGCCGCGCAGCGGAACCCAGTTCTTGCCAATGCTGCCCACGCTGCCGCTTTTCGCCTCAGCGTAGTACTCCAGCGCCGCGCCGGAGAGGTCAACGGTCCCGCTCTCGCAGGAGAACATGCCGCAGATGCTCTCCACCAGCGCGTCCAGGTTGCTCACGCTGATGCTGCCGTCCTCGTTCTGGACGTAGGTCAGCTTGGCCTCAGCGGGGGTGAAGGTGATGGGGGCCTCTGTACGGCCGGTCATCTCCACAGCGACGGTCACAGAAGTACCTTTGTACTCGTTGGTGCCGGCTAAGGAGAACCGGATGGTCTGGGGACCCTCGCCAAACGCCTTGGTGTTGTCAAGCGTTCCCGGCGTGTGGGAAAGGGGCTTCCAATTGGGGTCGCCCAAACCGCCAACACTAAAGTTCTTCGCGTCATACTCCACGGTCACGGGCATACCCGCAGGGTCAGTGCCCGCCACCACGGCGGCGAGGATCGCCTGCTCGGCAGCGGCGTAGTCGATGCTGCCGTTCACATCGTAGGTCATGGGAACGGAAAAGGGCCCCTGGTTCAGGGCGATTTGGCCGTCAGGGATCGCAGGAACTTCCAGGGTGACGGCGGCCTCCGCGCTGGTGGCAGAGTAGGTGCCGTTCCCCGCGTAGGAGATGCGGATTTGATGGGTACCGGCGGAGATGGGGTCGGCATCCGCTTTTGTAGCATTAGTGGCAGTGTCAGGAATCTTACCCCCCTCCAGAGAAACCCAACCTGCAAAATTGAGTACTACCTTCTTTGTGGCATAGTACTCAATCGTCACATCGCCGACAGTCATCCCCGGCTCGGTTCCGGTCACGACCTGCTGGAAGATCGCTGCCCGCAGCGCGTCGAAATCCGTGTTGCCGTTTGCGTCCACAGGAATCGTGACAGTGGCGTTCTGCACACTGATGCTGGAATCCAGCGCGGATTTCTTGGTCAGGGCGGCTTCCTGGTTGCCGTCCTTAATGCGGACTTGATAAGTTCCATCGCCGTTGTCAGCCAGCGCGGGGTGCTCATACTGGGTTTTGATAATTTTACCGGTTTCAGTCGTAAACCCATCTATGGAGCCCCAGCTTTTGTTGCCCCAGGTACCAATCTTGGTTTGCCCCTCGCAGTAATACTCCCAATTGAGGTTACTGCCGTCCGCGCCGGGGCCAATCAGCGCCTCGGCCAGGATTCTCTTTACTTCGTCCAAGGAAGCACCCGCTGGGATAACCGCCGTGCCGCTGTGCAGGCTGACGCTGGGGACTGCGGCGGGCATCGCCGCGCTGGGGACCGCCTCGTCCTGAAGCCCGAAGAAGTTTGCGGCCTCCCCGGGCATCTCGGGAGCGCCGTAGGTCTCGTAGTACGCCTCCCGCTGCTCCTCCGTCAGGTTCTCTGTGCCGTCCGACCAGTACCACCCGGCGGAAGCGGCCAGGGGCTGGCTCAGCAGCGCCGCGCACAGCAGCCCGCTGAGCCCCTGCCGAATTTTTTTGTTCTTCATTTGATTTCTCCCTTTCAATGATTTGCATATATCAATGCAATCTTAACTATAGTAATTTTTTCCAGTATTGTCAATATCACAGGATAATTTTTCAAGATTTCTCTACGCTCCACCCCAGCGCCTCCGCCAAGGCGCAGGCGGTCTCCGCCCGGGAGGCATAGCCCCTCCAGTCCGCGTCCCCGGACAGGACCCCCGCCTCCCGGCACCAGTCCAGGGCAGGGGCGGACCAGCTCTCCGCCTCCACCGCCTCCGCCCGCCCGGTGCGGCAGGCGAAGCGGTAGAGCAGTACCGCCAGCTGTTCCCGGGTCACGTTGGCGGGGGCGTTGAAGAAGCCGGGGGCGTATCCCCCCGCGATGCCCTCGCTCCAGGCCCAGAGGAGGGCGTCCCGGTACCAGGCTCCGCTGGGCACGTCCTGGAAGGGCAGGTCCCCCCGGGCCGCGGGGCTCCCCGCCGCCCGGTAGAGCGCGGTGATGACCTGGGCCCGGGTGGCGCTCTCCTGGGGCCGGAAGCGCAGGGCCTCACTGCCCCGCATGAGCCCGGTCTCCCAGACAAAGTCCACCGCCTCATGGTAGGGGGCGGCGAGATCCACGTCCTCCAGCAGGGCCATGGCGCACCGCTCCGCCTCCCCGGAGGCCGTCTCCATCGCGTACCCCACGGTGTTGGAGGCGTAGTCCGCCGCCGTGACATAGACCGTCTCCGGCAGGTCCGCCCCCGCGAGGGACAGGGTGAACGCCTCCCCCGCCGCCTCCGGGGCGAAGGTCCCCTCCGCCAGGACCCGGCCAGCGCCGTCCTTCACGGAGGCCCAGGCCAGAAAACCGCCGTCCTGAATCTGGACGGACCGCTTCCCGCCCTCCTCCAGGAAAGACACGGCGGGGGCGCTGTTGTCGATGGCCACAGGGAAGCTCCAGGCCCGGCAGCCGTCCCACTCCTCCTCCAGAAGCCACTTGTAGGTGTCCAGGATCGCCTGGTGGGGGGCCGCCTCCGCGTAGGCGGCGCAGATATCCTCATCCCAGTCCAGCCACGCGTAGAAGTCCACCCGGGCCCGTGTCCCGTCGGGCAGGGGGCCGGAGACGCTCCCGCCGTCCCAGGTGAACCGGGCGCTGGGGGCCAGGTCCCCGGTGAGGCTGTCCCCGTTGGACTTGGAGAGCCAGGAGCGGTCCTGGACCAGGTAGATCTCCCCGGTGTCCGCGTCGCTGACCACCATGACCAGACCTGCGGCATTGCGCAGGGTGTAGACCTCCATATAGAGCCTGTCCCCCGCTGTGCAGAGGGCGTCAGTGTCCCCGTTGGGGAGGGTGCTGCGGCTGTCGCTGTGGGGGAATGCCCCGGCAGGGTTCTCCCCCAGGAACAGGGCGTCCTCCGGGATGCCGCTGTAGGGGCTGATATAGGCGGTATTGATGCCCAGCTCCGGGTTCAGGGCCGTGAGCTCGTCGTACTCGCCCTCGCCGTTCCAGGCGGCGCGGGCGTTGAGGGCGTCCCGGAAGTCGGCCGGCTCCAGAATCGGGGCCGCGCCCCAGTCCCCGCAGAAGCCCAGGAAAGCGGCGTGGACCGCCTGGTCCGCCCCGGTGCGGGCGGTGACGAAGCCCTCCACGAAAAAGCCGTTGGGGAAAATATCCGACAGCTCCTCCCGGAGGTCCCGGTCCACTTCCAGGGTGAGTTCCGCCTCCGCCCCGCCCCCGGCGGGGACGGTGACGGCCTCATCTCCGGAGACGGCCGCGGCCTCCGTGATGTCCAGGGGGGCCAGACGGCTGTAGCGGACGCCGTCCTTCTGCCCCGCCCGCCCGGTGAGGACGGCGGTCTCCAGGGAGACGGTCAGGTCCTCCTCCGTGAGGTTTTCCAGGGCCAGGGTCAGCACAAACCGGCCCTTTTCACTGTCCCCCAGCTCCAGGCGGGGCTGGGAGACTGCCAGGGGGCTCTCCAGCGCGGCGCGGAGGTCCATCAGGCCGCACCCCTGCTGGCGGGGAGAGTAGGGCACGCCCTCTGCGGTGGACAGCACCTGGGCGGTGCACTCCAACAGGCTTTCGGCCAGGTCCGCAGCCCGCACTTTATCGGTGACGCCCCGCTCCCGCAGAGCCTGCAACAGCACCGCCGCCGCCCCGGCGGCGTAAGCGCTGGACATGGAGGTGCCGTCCTCCCGGATGTAGAAATCGTCGGCCTCTGTCCCGGCGGAGAGGATGCCGCTCCCCGGGGCCGTGAGGGCGGGCACCAGCCGCAGGTCGCTGGTGGCCCCCCAGGAGGAGTAGAAGGCGGGGGAGACGCTCCCGCCGTCCTCCGCCCAACCCGCCGCCGCCACGGGGAGCGTCCCCAGGTAGGTGCCGGGGGCGCAGAGCTGTCCGTAGTCGGTGTAGGCGGTGGTGGGCAGGGGTACGCCCCAGGTCTTGCGCATGGGGGCGCAGCCGTCGTTCCCGGCGGCGCAGAAGAGGAGCACTCCAGCGTCCCGGAGCTTCTGGAACGCCTCGCAGTAGAGCCCGCCCAGGGTGCTGTCCCAGGTGAAGCCGCCGGACATGCCCAAAGAGAGGTTCACCACGTCCGCCCCCAGGGCCAGGGCGTCCTCCAGGGCCCGGAGGACCGCGCTGTCGTCGGCCCCGGCCGCGGCGTTGTCGGGAAAGACCTTCATGCTGAGGATCTGAGCCCCCGGGGCCGCACCGGAGAAGGTCTCCGACTGTCCGGCGGCAAGGGCGGTCACATGGGTGCCGTGGAGGTCGCCGGTGGTCACATCGTCGTCCCTGCCGCAGTAGTCGTAGGCAAAGGGGATGCGGCTGGAGAGGTAGACGCCCTCCGTGCCGCCGTCCGCGATCCAGCTTTCGATGTCCTCCTCCGTGAGGACGGGGTCCTCCGGCCCCTCCCCGGCGAAGGCCTCGTGGGTGGTGCGCAGGCCGCTGTCCAGCACGGCGATGACGATGCCGCTGCCGTCATACCCCGCCTCCCGCAGGTCCTGGAGCCCCGGGAGCTCCGGGCCGGGGATCTTCTCCTCTTCCTCCTCCGCCGCCAGGGCAAAGGGGGACAGGCTCAGGCTCAACGCCGCCGCTAAGAGCGGGAAGAGCAGTTTTTTCCAACCGATCATAAATGGGTACCTCCCGTTGGTTTCGTCAGGCCATTCTACCACAGTTTCCGCTTTCGCGCAACGCCCCGCCCCGGGGCTCTTGCTTTCCTTTTGTGCTGCCGCACGCAGGCATTGGCAATTTCACTGGTTTAAGATTGAAACGCAGGGTTCTTCGGGTTGTATAAACCGCATAAAACCTGCGGACCCAAATTGTCCAAAAGCTGAAAACTCTTCTAAAGCCTCTTGACAATCCCGCTCAAGAGCGTGATAATAATAACACCGTCCGGCCGGATGGAGGTCCGGCGGTACAATAAAATGGAAAGATTGAGGTGCACTATGTCCAATAAGGTTGAGGAGATCCTCGCGCTGTGCAAGGAGAAGGACGTCCGCATGATCGACTTCAAGACCGTCGATCTTCAGGGACGCTGGCATCACATCACCATCCCCGCCGAGCGCTTCTGCGAGGATACGCTCAAGTACGGCATCGGCTTTGACGGCTCCAACTTCGGCTACGCCTCGGTGGAGAAGAGCGACATGGTCTTCGTCCCAGACCCCGACACCGCCCAGCTGGACCCCTTCACAGAGATCCCCACCCTCTCCATGACCGGCGACGTGATGGTCATCGACGAGCCGGAGAACCGCCGCTTCGGCCAGTACGCCCGCTCTGTCACCAAGCGGGCCGAGGAGTACATGCGGGAGACGGGCATCGCCGACAAGATGGTCGTCGGCCCGGAGTTCGAGTTCTATCTCTTCGACAGCGTCAGCTTTGAGAACAAGCCCAACAAGGCCTCCTTCGAGGTGGACGCCGCCGAGGCGGAGTGGAACACCGGCGAGAAGACCTACGGCGCCGCCGAGGGCTATCAGATCGCCCACCACGACGGCTACCACGCCGCCCTGCCCCAGGACACCACCTATGATCTGCGCAACGACATCTGCCTGAAGATGGCCGATTGGGGCGTGGCCGTGAAGTACCACCACCACGAGGTGGGCGGCCCCGGCCAGCTGGAGGTGGAGGTGGAGCCCGAGAGCCTCACCGAGATGGCCGACAAGACCATGGTCACCAAATACATCATCAAGAACGTCTCCGCCCAGGCCGGAAAGACCGCTACCTTCATGCCCAAGCCCATCCACGGCGAGGCCGGGAGCGGAATGCACGTCCACATCTGGCTCTGGAAGGACGGCAAGCCCCTGTTCTATGACGAGAAGGGCTACTCCAGCCTCTCTGACACGGCCATCTACTTCATCGGCGGCCTCCTCAAGCACGCCGCCTCCATCTGCGCGATTACGAACCCCTCCACCAACTCCTTCAAGCGCCTGGTGCCCGGGTTCGAGGCCCCTGTGACCATCGGCTACGCCACCGCCAACCGCTCCTCCATCATCCGCATCCCCGCCTACGCCAAGACCCCGGCTCAGAAGCGCTTTGAGCTGCGCAACCCCGACGCCACCTGCAATCCCTACTACGCCTATGCCGCCATCCTCATGGCCGGTCTGGACGGCATTCAGAACAAGATCGATCCCCACGCCAACGGCTGGGGCCCCTATGACTTCAACCTCTTCAACCTCTCCGAGGAGGACAAAAAGCGCATCACCGGCCTGCCCAAGAGCCTGGGCGAGGCTCTGGACGCCCTGGAGGCGGACCACGATTACCTCACCGCCGGCGGCGTGTTCCCCGAGGAGCTCATCCGCAACTGGATCAAGCTCAAGAGGGCCGAGGTGGAGGAGATTTCCCGCATCCCCACCCCCGCCGAGTTCCAGCGGTACTATACGCTGTAAAAGAGCCTGTTCTTCCGAAAAGAGGGGGACGCACCACGTGCGTCCCCCTCTTGTGTTATAAATTTTCAAAAAATTCGGAAAATTCCGCACCGTAGAGCTCCTTCAGCGCCAAAAACACGCTGATCCGGATGCTGTAGAGGCCCCGCTCCATCTGGGAGAGAATTTCCCGGCTGACGGGGAGGCCCTGCAATTGCAGTTTTGCCGCCGCCTGCTCCTGGGACAGCCCGGCCCGGTTCCGCAGCCGGCGCAGATTGCCGCCTATGGAGATGTCCTGCTTGAATGCTCCGGGCACAGGGCTCCGCTCCCTGGCCGGATCACTCATCCAACTTGAGCACCGCCATAAATGCCTCCGTAGGAAGCTGGACCGTCCCCAAGGTGCGCATCTTCTTTTTACCCTCCTTCTGCTTCTCCAGGAGCTTCTTCTTCCGGGTGATATCGCCGCCGTAGCACTTGGCGAGCACGTCCTTGCGCATGGCCTTGACAGTTTCCCGGGCGATGATCCGTCCGCCGATGGCGGCCTGGATGGGCACCTCGAAGAGCTGGCGGGGGATGTTCTCCTTCAGCTTCTCGCAGAGCCTCCTTGCCCGGGGGTAGGCCTTGTCCCGGTGGGCGATGAAGCTGAGGGCGTCCACCTGGTCGCCGTTGAGCAGCAGGTCCACCTTCACCAGGTCGCTGGTCCGGTAGCCGCTCAGCTCGTAGTCCAGGGAGGCGTAGCCCTTGGTATGGGCCTTGAGGGTGTCGAAGAAGTCGTAGATGATCTCGTTAAGGGGCATCTGGTAGTGGAGCTCCACCAGGTTGGTGTCCAGGTACTGCATATCTTTGAACTCCCCCCGGCGGTCCTGGCACAGGGGCATGATGTTGCCCACGTACTCGTTGGGGGTGAGGATGGAGACCTTGACAAAGGGCTCCTGGGCCTCGGCGATGACGCTGGGGTCGGGGTAGTTGTGGGGGTTGTCCACGTTGACCTGGGTGCCGTCGGTCTTGGTGACCTTGTAGATGACGGAGGGCAGGGTGGTGATGAGGTCCAGGTCGAACTCCCGCTCCAGGCGCTCCTGGATGACCTCCGTATGGAGCATCCCCAAAAAGCCGCACCGGAACCCGAAGCCCAGCGCCACAGAGCTCTCCGGCTCGAAGGTGAGGGAGGCGTCGTTGAGCTGTAATTTTTCCAGGGCGTCCCGGAGGTCGGGGTACTTGCTGCCGTCCTCGGTGTACACGCCGCAGTAGACCATGGGCTGGGCCTTCCGGTAGCCCGGAAGGGGCTCCGCCGCCGGCTCCTCCAGGCCGGTGATGGTGTCGCCCACCTCGGTATCCCGGACGTTCTTGATGGAGGCGGTGAGGTAGCCCACCTGTCCCGCCTGGAGCTGTGTGCAGGGCTCGTAGCCCAGGGGCCGGAGCAGGCCGCACTCCAGCACCTGGTACTGGGCCCCGGAGGCCATCATGCGGATGGCACTGCCCTTCTTCAGGGTGCCGTCCATGACGCGGAAGTAGACGATCACGCCCTTGTAGGCGTCGTAGTAGCTGTCGAAGATGAGGGCCCGCAGGGGGGCGTCCGGGTCCCCGGCGGGGGCGGGGATGTTCTGCACCACGTCCTCCAGCACGGCGGGGATGTTCAGCCCCACCTTGGCGGAAATCTCCGGCGCGTCCAGGGCGGGGATGCCGATGATGTCCTCGATCTCGTGCTTGACCTTCTCCGGGTCCGCCGCCGGGAGGTCGATCTTGTTCACCACCGGGCGGATCTCCAGGTCGTTGTCCATAGCGAGGTAGGTGTTGGCCAGGGTCTGGGCCTCGATGCCCTGGCTGGCGTCCACCACCAGAACGGCCCCCTCGCAGGCCGCGAGGGACCGGCTCACCTCATAGTTGAAGTCTACATGGCCCGGCGTGTCGATGAGGTTCAGGGTATACGTCTCCCCGTCCTCCGCCGTGTAGTCCAGCGTCACCGCCCGGGCCTTGATGGTGATCCCCCGCTCCCTCTCCAGGTCCATATTGTCCAGAAGCTGGTTCTCCATGTCCCGCTCCGCCACCGCACCGCAGAGCTCCAGAATCCGGTCCGCTAACGTCGACTTCCCGTGGTCGATATGGGCGATGATCGAAAAATTCCTGATTTTTTTCTGGTCCATCGTGTTTGTTCCTTTCTTTCCGCAGGGTAGATTCTTCTGCCCTGGCAGCCCCGGGGGCTCCGCGCCCCCGGACCCTCGGTGACTTTTTCCCCGTGGAAAAAGTCACCAAAAACACGCTTAAGAAACTACGTTTCTTAAGAATCTTCCTTGATTACGGGGGTTTTTTGTTTACGCTACGACCTGTTTGACTCTTTTTCCCAATCACTTCCCTGGGCCGATGGCAGTCGAATCTCCGCCGCAACTCCCTGGCCCTACGGTGCCCATCGTTGGGTTCGCCTCCGAGAAGCACGATTCTTTTGAGAGACTACCGGGCCACCGGCACGGTGCGGGCGGGACTGCCCTGCGGTACGGCGCTCCCCTTTCGCAGGGACGGATATCATCCGCCCGCTCTATCGCCCATCACACCCCTGTGCTGTGGGCCCCTCACCCCTGCTGAGCATCAGAAATCCCAAGCCCCCGCACTCTCTCATCCGTATTATGAAAAACCTGCGCCACTGCCTGGGCCAATCCCTGATAGCTCTCCGCTAAGGACTGGTCATCCACCGCCGGATACTCCCCCTGGTAAGCCTCCAGCGCATTGGCATAGCGAATCCGCGCCAAAGTCATATCCGCCGCCAAAACATCCATATCAAAGAGCCTGCTGTCCGTGGAAAAATATCCCTCATTGCCCCCCGCAGACCGGTAGAGCTGACGGAAAAGCTGATACAACGCACTGCTCAGGTAGGCCCCCGCCTGCCCTACAGCCTCTCCACTCCCCACCTGCCCCAGCAGATCAAAGAGAACACTCGCCGTATTTACCACCAGCTTCTTCTGAAGCTTCGCCTGGATGCTCCCCTTCAGAGACTCCTTCCCCTCACTCGCATCCACCAGCTCCTCCGCCTCGATCATCGCCCCGTCCCTGCTGTGGCTCCGCCCCAGCAGATAGTCCGCCGACACATGGTAGTAATCACACGCCCGGGCCACAAATCCCAGCCCCGGCTCCCGGATCCCATTCTCATAGTGGCTCAAAAGCGCCTGGCTGATCCCCAGGTCCGCCGCCGCCTTCCTCTGACTGATCCCCTTCTCCTGCCGCAAAAGCCCCAGGACCCGGGAAAAATCCGCGTTCATCTCTCTTTTTTCTGCCATCGTTTCTCTCTCCTCCACGCTGTCAAAAAGCACAATACAGGGTGTATAGTATACCAAATCGCAATACTTCTTGTAAAGAGCTTTTTGCCATTTTTTACGTTTTGTCAATTCTTTCCGCTCCCTGCACCCCCCGCGAATCCCGTCATTGCGCAGGATGTACAAAAAGTTGCGTTAAAGTTTTGTCAATTTGTCCATTGCGCCGTAGGGGCAGATGTGTTATGATAACAGTGTCAAAAGGGAGTAGTTCCCCCGGCAGCGGGGGCGCGCACCGTCAGGACGGCCCCCTCGGGCCCGGAAAGCGCGGAGGTCTCCAGCTGGGACTTTGACGAGACTTTTGCCGGAAGGCAGGGGTCTCGTTTTTTCGTACCCGGGTGCGGAAAACACTCCCCCAGACAAGACGCAGACAGAAACATGGGATATCGTCAAGGAGGAGAAACATGGGATTCTTAATGAAATATCTACCGGCCATCATCATCGCGGTCCTGGTCCTGCTGGTCACCGTCCTGGGCTACCTGAAAGCGCCCCCGGACACCGCCTACATCATCTCCGGCCTGGGCCGTAAGCGCATCCTCATCGGCCGGGCAGGCTGGCGCGTGCCCTTCTTCGAGCGGGTCGATAAGCTCTCCCTGCGCATCATGCAGGTGGACGTCAAGACCAGCGAGGCCGTCCCCACCAACGAGTTCATCAACGTCACCGTCGACGGCGTGGCCAACGTCAAGATCAGCTCCGACCCCGAACTCCTCAAGCTCGCCGCCGAGGCCCTCCTGGGCAAGCGCCCCGAGGAGCTCGTCGGCCTCGTCACCCAGGTCCTGGAGGGCAATATGCGGGAGATCGTGGGCTCCGTGGGCCTCAAGGAGATGGTCCAGGACCGCCAGGGCGTGGCCCGCAAGATTACCGAGAACGTGGTCCCCGACATGCGCAAGCTGGGGCTCGAAGTCGTCAACTTCAACATCCAGAACTTCAAGGACGCCGCCGGGACCATCGAGAATATGGGTATCGACAACGTCGAGCAGATCCGCAAGAACGCCCAGATCGCCAAGGCCAACGCCCAGCGGGACATCGCCATCGCCACCTCCCAGGCCCAGCAGGAGGCCAACGCCATCAAGGTCCAGTCCGAGAAGATGATCGCCGAGCAGGACGCCGCCCTCGCCATCCAGCAGGCCGAGATGAAGGTCAAGGCCGACACCAAGAAGGCCGAGGCCGACGCCGCCTACTCCATCCAGCAGGAGACCCAGCGCAAGACCATCGAGGTCACCCGCGTCAGCGCCGACATCGCCCGCAAGGAGAAGGAGGCCGAGCTCGCCGAGCGGGAGATCGCCATCAAGGAGCGGCAGCTGGACGCCGAGGTCCGCAAGCAGGCTGACGCCATGAAGTACAAGGCCGAGAAGGAGGCCGAAGCCGAGCTGGTCCGCCGCCAGCGGGACGCCGACGCCAAGGCCTACGAGGCCGTTAAGGAGGCCGAGGCCCGCAAGGCTGAGGCGGAGGCCCTCCGCTTCTCCATGGAGCAGGAGGCCGAGGGTATCCGCGCCAAGGGCCTGGCGGAGGCCGAGGCCATCGAGAAAAAGGCGGAGGCCCAGAAGAAGATGGGCGAGGCCTCCGTCCTGGAGATGTACCTGGAGGCCCTGCCCGAGGTGGTCAAGAACGCCGCCGCCCCCCTCGCCCAGACCGACAAGATCGTCATGTACGGCGACGGCAACTCCACCAGGCTGGTCAAGGATGTTATGAGCTCCACCAGCCAGATCATGGACGGCGTGAAAGAGTCCACCGGCCTGGACCTCTCCGCCCTGTTGGCGGGCGTCGTGGGCGGCAAAGTGGCCGCATCCCAGCCCGTCACCATTGAGGTCAAGCCCGCTGAGCAGGACGAGGCCAAAGCCGCCTCCGCCCAGGACAGCGCCCCCGGCACGGAGGTGTAACATCCCCCCGCGCAAACCAAGAGCCCCGGACCGAGCTGGTCCGGGGCTTTCCCTATGTCAGATGGGACAAAAGCGCCGCTATGGCCTCGGGCGGGCCCTCCAGGATGGCCCGGGCCATGCCGCTCTCGTAGTGGTAGGACCAGCGGAGGCCCAGGGCGTTTGCCCGCTCCGTCAGGGCGGCGCACAGGCGGTTTTCCTCCTCTCCGCCGGATACGGGCCAGTCCCAGATGAGGCAGGCGGCGGGGGACTTCCGCCTGGAGGTGCCCAGAAAGTCGGCGACCGCGCCGTTCCGCTTGGCCCGGACGGTCCGGCGGACCTGCTTCTGGGCCAGGAAGACGGAGAAATCCTCCTGTGTAAAGCGCCAGACGCCGTCCGCCTTCTCGCCGCGCAGAATGCCCTTTGCCAAGTATCCCCGGATGGTCCGGACGCTGAGGCCGCTCATGGCGGCGATATCCTCGATCCTGTAGAAATCGTTCACTGCGCCCTCCAGTACCTCTGAACCCGACGCCCCCCGCTTCGCAGGAGCGCCGCCTCGCCCAGTTCGATGGTCTGCCCGCTCTCCCTGTCGCGAAGCAGCCAGAAGTGACTGCCGTAGAGCAGACGCCCGGTCTGAAACATGTTCATTGGGTCATAACCCAAAACCTGAAAATCGCCGGACACAGGCTGGGAGGCAGTCCGGAAGAACCGGGACAGCGTCTCCCGCCGTTCCACCGTCCTGGAGGCGATCAGCGCCCCTATGGTTTCGTCTGCCGGGACGGGCGGCACTTCCCCGCAGGGCAGCTGCGGACAAATGATGTCATAGACGGGCCGGGTGTCCGTAAGCTGGTGCGCAAAGGGGATCCCCGCCGCCTCCGCCGCCAGCAGCAGCACTGCGCCGGTGTAATAGGACACCCGCCGCACGTCCAGGAGCAGCGGCCCGGGCTCCTCCAGGAGGCGGAGCGCAGTTTCCAGCCGACGGCGATACTTCTCCTCCGAGAGACACGACAGGGCCCGCAGCCCCATGTACTCCGCCATGCCCTCCACTGTCTCCGGCAGGAGCTCCTGGTCCAGGACAGGCCCCAGCGTCTCCCGCCGCGCCTCCCGCAGGGCGCGGAAGTCCCCGAGGAGCGCTCTCCGCTCCCCCCGCTCCTCCGCCCGGAGGGCCCGGCAGAGCAGGCGGTCCTCCGCCAGCTTTCTGGAGAAATTGACCACATCCAGGGGATACTCCAGGGCTGCGAAGTCGTCCGGGAACCGGGCCTCGCCCTGTTCCATCTGGAAGGCGTGGAACATCTCGTGGACCAGGTCCGCGGCCAGGAGGTCCGGGCCGGCCGGCCCGCTGCCCACATCCCAGACGGCGGTCAGCTCCCCCGCATACCGGACCGCCGTGTTGCCCCGGAGGCTCCCATCCCTGGGCAGGACCTCCCCGCCCAGGCACATCTCGTCCCCCTGATAGAGGGCAAAGGGAAACCGGTGGAACCCGGGCCACAGGCGGTCGAAGTCCAGGCGGTCCAGTCGCTGCGCCGCTTCCAGGTGCAGTTTTTGAAGGTCTGTCATCTTGCTCCCTCCTTTTTTCTCAGTTTACAGGAAGCACAGGCCCCGGTCAACATGCAGTTTTCGTGCTTTTGCACAGAAGGCCTCGAACGATTTCTGCAAAAAATTTTTATCGTCCCTTTATTTGTTCATAATTTCCCGCTATACTGGGAGAAAAACAAGAGAAAAAGAGGTCCTCTCCATGCGGAACATCTTCTATCGAATTTCCAGCGCCATGGCCCGCTTCATGTATGGCCGCAACGGCGCGGACCAGCTGGGCAGTGCCATGCTGGTGCTCTATGTGGTCCTTTTTGTTCTTCAAGTCCTCTTCTCCCGGGTGCGGGGGGTCTACAACGTCCTGAGCGCGCTTTCGCTCTTGACGGCGGTCCTGGTGCTTTACCGCATGTTCTCGAAAAATCTCCCCAAACGGCGGGAGGAAAATGCGAGATTTCTCAACTGGTGGCTGCCAAAAAAGAACCGCCTTGCCGCAAGCCGTCAGCGGCGGCTGGACAAAGAGCATAAATATTTTACCTGCAAGAATTGCAAGGCCATTTGCCGCGTCCCTGCGGGGAAGGGGAAAATCGAGATCACCTGTCCCCGATGCGGGCAGAAAATTTCGGGAAAAAGCTGAACCTGGAGCCCCGGGACCTCCCCGCCCCCCTGCGCAGGCTTCGCCTGTTTGGGCTTGGCGGACCTTCGGTCAGCTGCCGCCGGACTCGGGGTGACTTTTTTTGCGGACAAAAAGTCACCAAAAAACCGCTCAAGAAACTACGTTTCTTGAGAATCTTCCTGAATGACGGGGGTTTTGGGTTTACGCTACGACCTGTTTGTCTGGTTTTTCTCAATGTCTGCCCTGGGCCGATGCCGGTCCAATCGCTGGAACCACTCCCTAGCCCTATGCCCTTCTTCGTTGGGTTCGCCTCCCGCAAGCACACTTCTCCTCGACACTACCGGGCCACCGGCACGGTGCGGGCGGCACTGCCCTCCAATTCGCACCCCCTATCCCACTACCTCCGTCTCGTTCCAACTACCGCTCGAATCGTCAAAACTCCCATAATGATCGCTCCTGCCACCTTGCCGTCATAGCGCCCCAGATCGACCGTAGACTCCAGCACAGCAATCAGCACGAGCCCCACAGCCATAAAACAAATGAAAAACCCCTTATCCGATCTCATATTCACCTCAACGAGAAAAGGCCCCCACGGTTCCATACCGCGGGGGCCTCTCATCATTTCATCAAGTAATGCCGGACCAGGATCTGCAGCAGCTCATCCCGGTCCACCTTCCGAATCAGGGTGCGGGCCTGCTTATGGTTGGTGATATAAGTCGGGTCCTCGGAGAGGATATAGCCCACGATCTGGTTGATCGGATTGTACCCCTTCTCCTCCAGCGCCTGATACACCAGCAGCATGATCCGGTGGATCTCCCCGTCCTGATCGCCAACAAAGTCGAATTTACGGGTGAAATCTTCCAACTTCCCCACCACCCTTCTGACAATTTGCTTCTATTATACTCAGGTTTTCCCATTCTGTAAAGAGGAAAATTTGAATGTTACAGAGATGTAATATTCGACAAATTTTTCCTGCTCAGCCGGGACCTATCTCAGCACAGCGCCCAGCTCCTTCTCCAGCGCCGTCAAAATCGCCTTGACCTCCTCATCCGCCTCCGCCGCGGTGATGGACCGCTCGTCCGACCGGAGCGTCAGGCTGAACGCCACGCTCTTGCTCCCCTCTGCCACACCGGGCCCCCGGTAGATATCGAAGAGCGCCGTATCCTTGAGGAGCTTTCCCCCGGCCCTGCGGATGCAGTCCGTGAGCGCCCCTACGGTGACAGCCTCCCTGCACACCACCGCGATATCCCGCGCCGCCGCGGGGAACTTGGGCAGCGGCATATACTCCGCGCCGGCCCCCTTGGCCCGGCACAGGGCCTCAAAGCTCAGCTCCCCGCAGTAGAGCGCCCCGTCCACATCGTAGTTCTGCGCCGCCAGGGGATGGACCTGTCCGAAGATGCCCAGCAGCTCGCCGCCGCTCCACACACAGGCGCACCGCCCCGGATGATAAGAGGCGTCCGAGGGCGCGCCGCTGGGCCCCGTGAACCGCACATCCTCCACCCGCAGGTCCTTGAGCAGGGCCTCAATGGCCCCCTTCATCGCATAAAAGTCCATGTCCTCGCCGTAGGCGCCCAGCGTGAGGACCCGGCTCTCCTGGGCCAGCCCGTCCTCCCCGCCCGGGAGGTACACCCGCCCCACCTCGTAGAGCTTCACCGCCTTGTTGCGGTAGTTCCAGTTCCTGGACAAAATCTCCAGCATGGACGGCAGCGTGGTGGTGCGCATAATGGACGTATCCTCCCCCAGCGGGTTGAGGATGCGCAGAGACTGCCGCCGCGCATAGTCCGCAGGCCACAGGATCTTATCGTAGCAAGCGGGCGAGATGAAGGAGTACGTAATGATCTCGCTGTACCCGCAGGCCCGGCAGATCTCGCCCATCCGCCGCTCCACCTGCTGGACAGGGGTATAGCCGCCCTGGGTGGTCTCCCCCCGCTGGAGCGTGCACGGGATGGCGTCATACCCGTGGAACCGGGCCACCTCCTCCGAGAGGTCCGCCATGCCCTGTACGTCGCCGCGCCAGGAGGGCACGGTGACCGTATCCCCCTCCACGCCGAAGTCCAGGGAGCGCAGGATGTCCCGCATCTCCTCCGCGCTGACATCGGTACCCAGCCGGGCGTTGATCTTCGACCGCTCCAGGGGCAGGACCGTGGGCTGGGGAACGTAGTTGAGCACGTCGATGACGCCATCCAGGACCTCGCCGGCCCCCAGCATCTCCACCAGCTCGCAGGCCCGGTCCACGGCGGGCAGGGTGTTGAGGGGGTCCAGCCCCTTCTCGAACTTCGCCGACGCCTCGGTGCGCATCCCCAGGGCTAGGGCGGTCTTGCGGATGCAGGTGCCGTCGAAGTTGGCGGATTCAAAGACCACATCCACCGTATCGTCCACGATCTCGCTGTTCTCGCCGCCCATGATGCCCGCAAGGCCCACAGCCCTCGTATCGTCGGCGATGACCAGCATATTGGGCGTCAGCTTCCGGACATTGCCGTCCAAAGTGGTCAGCTCCTCGCCCTCCTTCGCCCGGCGGACCACGATCTTCCCGCCCTGGACGTAGCGGTAGTCAAAGGCGTGCATGGGCTGACCATACTCCAGCATGACATAGTTGGTGATATCCACGATGTTGTTGATGGGCCGCACGCCCATGGCCCGCAGGCGCTCCCGCATCCACTTGGGGGAGGGCGCGATCTTCACGTTGCGCACCATCCGCCCCGTATACCGGGCGCAGAGCTCCGGGTCCGGGGTCTCCACGTCCAGGAGCTCCGTGAGTACGCCGGGCCCGCCGCCCTTTACTACCGGCTGGTGGAGGTGCAGGGGCGTCTTGAAGGTAGCCGACGCCTCCCGGGCCAGGCCGATGACGCTCAGGCAGTCGGGCCGGTTGGGGGTGATCTCGAAGTCCACCACATGGTCGTCCAGGCCCACGGCGGTGCGGATATCCCCGCCGATGGTCAGGTCCGTCAGCTCCGGGTCGTCGGAGAGAATCCAGATGCCGTCCTCATAGGCCGCGGGGAAGTCCCGCTGTTCCAGCCCCAGCTCCGCGAAGGAGCAGAGCATCCCGTTGGAGATCTCGCCCCGGAGCTTGCCCTTCTCGATCTTCTTTCCCCCGGGGAGGAGGGACTTGTGCAGGGCCACAGGGACGATGTCCCCCTCCTTGACGTTCTGGGCCCCGGTGACGATCTGGATGGGCTCCCCCTTCCCCGCGTCCACCTGGCAGACCCACATGTGGTCGCTGTTCTCATGGCGCTTCATGGTGAGGACCTTGCCCACCACCACGTTCTCGATCTCTGCGCCCAGGTCCTCCGTGACCTCCACCTTGGAACCGGAGAGGGTCATGGCCTCGGCAAACTCTCTGTCATTGGCGTCAACGGTCACAAACTCGCTGAGCCATTTTCTGCTTAATTTCATATCCGTCTTTCCCCCTTAAAACTGCTCCAGAAACCGCACATCGTTCTCAAAAATCAGCCGCAGATCGTCGATCTTGAACCGGCGCATGGCCATGCGCTCCAGGCCGATGCCGAAGGCCCAGCCGGAGTAGACCTCCGGGTCGATGCCGCTCATCTCCAGCACCCGGGGGTGGACCATGCCCGCCCCCAGCAGCTCGATCCAGCCCTCCCCCTTGCAGGTGGGGCAGCCCGCGCCGCCGCACTTGTGGCATTGCACGTCCATCTCACAGCTTGGCTCGGTGAAGGGGAAGTGGTGGGGGCGGAAGCGGGTCTTGGAGCCCGCGCCGTAGAGCCGCTCCACCAGCGTGTTCAGCGTGCCCTTCAGGTCCGCCATGGTGACGTTCTTATCAATGACCATGCCCTCCACCTGGTGGAACATGGGGGAGTGGGTGGCGTCCACCTCGTCCTTACGGTAGACCCGGCCCGGGGCCACGATGCGGATGGGCGGCTTCATGGCCTCCATGGCCCGCACCTGCATGGGGGAGGTCTGGGAACGGAGCATCACCCGGCTGCCGGCGTCGAAGTAGAAGGTGTCGGACCAGTCCCGGGAGGGGTGGCCCTCCCCGGCGTTGAGGCGGTCGAAGTTATACTCCGACAGCTCCACCTCCGGCCCGTCCAGGACCACGAAGCCCATGCCGGTGAAGATAGTCTTCAGCTCGTCCAGGGCGATGTTCATGGGGTGCTGGTGCCCGATCGCAGGGACCCTGCCGGGGATGGTCACGTCCAGGGTCTCGGCCTTCAGGCGGTGCTCCAGGGCCGCGGCCTCCAGCTTCTTCGAGCACGCCTCCAGGGCGTTCTCCAGGGCGGCGCGCACGTCGTTGGCCAGCTGTCCCATGACGGGCCGCTCCTCTGCGGAGAGCTTGCCCATCTGCTTGAGCACGGCGGTCAGCTCCCCCTTCTTGCCCAGGTACTTTACCCGGAGCTCATCCAGATCCGCGGCCGTGGCCGCCGCCTGGAAGGAGGCCAGGGCCTCCTCCTTGATCTTTGCCAGTTGTTCTTTCATTGTAAACTCCTTTTTCTGAGTAGTATAAGCGTGTCGTTACAGCTCCCGCTCAAACCCCAGGTACCGGGTGCCCTGAAAGGTAAGCTTCCCCCGGTCCCCCTCGGCCAGGAGGCCGTACTCCTGCCCGGAGAGGTTCAGCTCCATCCGGTCGCCGCTCTCCACCTGGAAGGTGGCGTAGTAGGAGGTGGAGTGGGTGGTGTGGCCCACACCACCCGCGCCATCGTGATGGTGATGGCTCACACTGGTCCGCTTGGTGACCACAGTAGCGTCCACCGTCAGCCGGGGGGAGTGGTTGTTTTTGTTCCATTGGCGCAGGTTGGAGATCATCACAAAAATGACCATGCCGAAGACCAGCAGGAGCATCAGGGGAAAAATGAGCTCAAAAAGCCCGAAAAAACCAGGAACCATAGGGGACCCTCCTTTTGGAAAAAAATAAAGACCCCTCGCCCCGCACTTGGGGACGAAAGGCCGGACCTTCCGCGGTACCACCCGCATTCGCGCCCGATTGCGGACGCGCACTCATACCCCTGTAACGGAGGGCCTCCGTCCCGCTCTCGCGGGCCGCTCCCGGGCGAACCAAGCGGCACGGAACAGGACGGCTTTCAGCCGGTGACCGCCCCTCTCTGCTCTCCGCAAGCCCGCTATTTTCCCGTTCTTCGCATTTTCGGACCTCACTATATCACAAAACCGGGACTTTGGCAAGGGGGTTTTTCCTTTTTTGCGCAATCCATTTTTAAACGGGACGGTCCCCGCAAAAAAGCTCCAGGCTTGCGCCTGGAGCTTTTAAATCGTTATGGGGGCCTCTCCTTAGACCAGACGTGCGGTGTTCACCTTCACGCCGGGGCCCATGGTGGAGGCGGTGACACAGCTCTTGATATACTGGCCCTTGGCGGCAGAAGGCTTGGCCTTGACGATGGCGCCCATGAGGGTGTTGAAGTTATCGTTGAGCTTCTCCGCGCCGAAGGAGACCTTGCCGATGGGGCAGTGGATGATGTTGGTCTTGTCCAGGCGGTACTCGATCTTACCGGCCTTGACCTCCTGCACGGCCTTGGCCACGTCGGGAGTGACGGTGCCGGCCTTGGGGGAGGGCATGAGGCCCTTGGGGCCCAGGAGCTTACCGAGGCGGCCCACAACGCCCATCATGTCGGGGCTTGCGACGACCACGTCGAAGTCGAACCAGTTCTCCTTCTGGATCTTCTCCACCATATCCATCTCGCCCACGTAGTCAGCGCCGGCCTCGCGGGCGGCGTCGGCCTTGTCGCCCTTGGCGAAGACCAGCACCCGGGCGGTCTTGCCGGTGCCGTGGGGCAGGACGATGGCGCCGCGGACCTGCTGGTCCGCGTGGCGGGAGTCGACGCCCAGCTTCACATGGAGCTCCACGGTCTCGTCGAACTTGGCGGAAGCGGTCTTGCACACCAGCTCGAAAGCGTCCTTGGACTCATACAGCGTCCCGCGGTCGATCTGCTTGGCGCTGTCCTGATATTTCTTACCTCTAAACATCTCTCAAGCCCTCCTTTATTCACCCACGACGACGCCCATGCTGCGGGCGGTGCCGGCGATCATGCTCATAGCGGACTCCAGGCTGGCGGCGTTCAGATCGGGCATCTTCGTTTCGGCGATCTTCTGCACGTCGGCCTTGCTGATGGTGGCCACCTTGGTCTTGTTGGGCACGCCGGAGCCGGACTCGATGTTGCAGGCCTTCTTGATGAGCACGGCCGCAGGGGGAGTCTTGGTGATGAAGGTGAAGGATCGGTCGGAGTACACGGTGATAATGACGGGGATGATCATGCCCATGTCGCCCTTGGTGCGCTCGTTGAACTCCTTGGTAAAGGCGGCGATGTTGACGCCGTGCTGGCCCAGGGCGGGGCCGACGGGGGGCGCGGGCGTTGCCTTGCCCGCAGGGATCTGCAGTTTGACGAATCCTACGACTTTCTGTGCCATATCCAGGCACCTCCTTGATAAAATGTGGTGGTGACGGGGCTCCGGGCCCCTCCCACGATGCCGCATTGCGGCGGATATCTTCTATGCCGGAGGCCCCTCAGGCCTCCTCGACCACTTCCACCTGGTCCAGCTCCATCTCCACCGGGGTCTCCCGGCCGAACATGGAGACCACCACGCTGACGCGGTTCTTCTCCGGGTCGATCTCGTCCACCAGGCCCGTGAAGGATTCCAGAGGGCCGTCGTTGATACGCACCCGGTCACCCACCTTGTAGAGCACCACGATCTCGTGCTTCTCCATGCCGAGGGCCAGCACCTCGTCCTCCGTCAGGGGGATGGGTTTGTTGCTTGCCTCGCCCACAAAGCCGGTGACACCCCGGACATTGCGCACCAGGTGCCACGTATCGTCGGTCATGACCATCTTGATGAGGACGTACCCGGGGAACACCTTCTGCTCCACCTCTTTGGCCGCGCCCTCGCTGTTGATCTCCGTGACCTTCTCCAGGGGGATCTGGAGGTCCTGGATCATGTCCTCCAGGTGGCGGTTGCTGATGAGCTTCTCAATGGTGGTCTTCACCGCGTTCTCATACCCGGAATAGGTATGGACCACATACCACTTTGCGTTTTCGGACATCTTCTCCCGTCCTCTTACGCGAAGAAGCCCAGGAGGGTTTTGATAAAGAGTCCGGCCACGCCGTCGAACACCCAGATGCAGGCGCCGATCACCAGACTGCACAGCAGTACGGTGCCCGTATTCTTCGCCACCTTCTGGGGCGTGGGCCACACGACCTTCTTCAGCTCGCTTCTCATCTCACGGAACCAGCGGCCCCGGTCCTTCTTGACGACTTTCTTTTCCTCTGCCATGCTGCTTAATTCCTTTCCTTACTTAGTCTCCGAGTGGACCGTATGCTTCCTGCAGAAGGGGCAGTACTTGTTCATCTCCAGACGATCGGGGTCGTTCTTCTTGTTCTTTACCGTGTTGTAGTTTCTCTGCTTGCACTCGTTGCAGCGCAGCGTGATCTTTACGCGCATCTTGTCGGCACCTCCCTTTTCATATATCCAGGCGTCCTCCGCCTGTGACGATTGCCTCCCTGCTCCGGAAACAGCCTGTCCCTCCCCGCGCGGAAGCGAAAACGCGCAAAAAGAAACACCTATTTCCACAGGTAAACCTTACTATATCACATCCCGGCCGGTTGGTCAACTGGTTTTTGAAATTTTTTTCTCCCGAATTTCTGCACTTTTCCCGGCAGCCCCGGGGCTCCTCTTCCCGAACCCCCGGTTCCTTTTTCCGCGTGGAAAAAGGAACCAAAAAGACGCTCAAGAAACTGCGTTTCTTGAGCGTCTTCCTCAATGACGGGGGTTTTTTATTTACGCTGCGACCTTTTGTCTCCTTTCCCCAATATCTGCCCCGGGCCGATGGCAGGCTCTGCCCCGCCGCCCCGGCGGGGCATCCTCCCCCAGCCTCTCGCTTTACCCCCTCAATTTCCGCAAAAACGCATCAAACTCCCCGTCCAGCGGGCAGGAAAGCGTGAGCATCTCCCCGCTCCCCGGATGCCGGAACCGCAGCTCCACCGCATGGAGGCACTGCCCCGTGAGCCCCGGCACAGGCTTCTTCGCCCCATAGACCGTGTCCCCGCAGATGGGATGCCCAATATACGCCATGTGCACCCGGATCTGATGGGTCCGCCCGGTCTCCAGACGGCACCGGATATGGGTGAACCCCTGAAACCGCTCCAGTACCTCCCAGTGGGTCACCGCATTCCTCCCCCGGTCCGTCACGGCCATCTTCTTCCGATCCGTACCATGCCTGCCAACCGGCGCGTCCACAGTCCCGCTGTCCTCCCGCAGGTTCCCGATCACCACCGCCTCATACGTCCGCGCCAAGCTGTGGTCCTGAAGCTGCGCGGCCAATGCCTGGTGCGCGGCATCATTCTTCGCCGCGATGATCAGCCCGCTGGTATCCCGGTCAATACGGTGGACGATTCCAGGCCGCAGCGCGCCCCCCACTCCGCTCAAGCTCTCCCCGCAGTGGTGGAGCAGGGCGTTGACCAAGGTCCCGTCCGGATGCCCCGGCGCGGGGTGGACCACCATCCCCACCGGCTTGTTGACCACAATAACGTCCTCGTCCTCATAGACCACATCCAGCGGGATATCCTCCGGCAGGGCGTCCGCCGCCTCCGGCTCCGGCATAAGGACCTCTACCGCCTCCGTCCCGCTCAATTTGCAGCTCTTGGCCGCAGGCCTCCCGTTTACCGTCACCTGCTCCCCGGCAATAAGCCGCGCCGCCGCGGAGCGGGTCAGCTCCGGCAGACGCCTTGCCAAGAAACTGTCCAGCCGCTCCCCTGCGGCCTCACTGTCCGCCGTCAGCTTCACCGGTCCCGTCATGGTCCGCCGCCTCCTTTTTCGTCACCTTGTCGTGGAGCAGAAGATAGTACGCGGCAAAAAGGATGGTCCCGCCGACCACCAGCATATCCGCCACATTGAACACCGGATAGCGGATAAACTGGAAATTGAACATATCTACCACATACCCCAGCCGCACCCGGTCAACGAGATTCCCCAGTCCGCCCCCCAGCACCAGTGTCAACGCCCACATGGCCATGGGGTGGGAAAAGGTGCGCTTCACCAGGAGCACCGCGATAACAGCCATCAGCACCGCCGTCAGTACTGCCAAAAGCCATGTGTGGTCCGTGAGGATGGAGAATCCTCCCCCCGTATTCTGAATGTAGTAGAGCTCCACAAACCCGGGGATCAGGGGCGCGGACTCATACAGCGCCAAATGGGACACAACATAGAACTTCACCGCCTGGTCCGCCGCCACAGCCAGGACGATCACAAGGATGTACAGCATAGAAGACTCCTTTTGGGTTGGATTTCTGGGATATCATACCATAGGCGGCACAAATTTGCAAGGGAGCTTTGCCGTGAGGCCATGCCCGTCTCAAAACTGAAATCGCAGAGGCTTCCACCCAAGGAATAAATGGCAGACAAGAAAGCCCGCCCCGGAAACCCGGGACGGGCATAGCATTCTTCAGGAGAGGGCTCCCACAGCCTCCCGCTCCGGCACGCCGGCCTCCTGCATCTGGACGATGGTCCCGGTCTTTCCCGCGATACCGTCCCGCGCCTTCTCCAGGAGGGTAATCAGCGCCTGACGGCCCGTCTTGGACTCGGCGAACTTTACCGCCGCCTCCACCTTGGGGAGCATGGACCCGGGGGCGAACTGCCCCTCCTCCGCGTAGCGCCGGGCATCCTCCGGGGTCATGGAGCTCAGCCACTGTTCGTTCTCCTTGCGGAAGTTGATGGCTACCTTCTCCACGGCGGTCAAAATGATGAGCATATCCGCGTTCAGCTGTTCCGCCAAAAGCTCGGAGGCAAAATCCTTGTCGATGACCGCCGCCGCGCCCTTGAGGTGGTTTTTCTCCGTGCGGTACACCGGGATGCCTCCGCCGCCGCAGCAGATGACCAGATGGCCGTCCTCGCTGAGGGCCCGAATGGCCCCGGCCTCGATGATGTGCTTGGGCTTGGGGGAGGCCACATAGCGCCGCCAGCCCCGGCCCGCGTCCTCCCGGACCAGGTAGCCGGTCCGTTCGGTGTAGGCCATGGCCTCCTCTTCGCTCATGAACTTGCCGATGGGCTTGGTGGGGTGGTCGAAGGCGGGGTCCTTGGGGTCCACCTCCACCTGGGTGACGATGGAGCACACCGGCATATTGCGGATGCCCCGGTCCAGGAGCTCCTCCCGGAGGGCGTTTTGCAGGTCATAGCCAATATATGCCTGACTCATGGCTCCGCAGACCGACAGCGGCGTATCCCCTTGACTGGGGTCCTCCCGCTGGAGGGCGGACATAGCGTTGTTGATGATCCCCACCTGGGGGCCGTTGCCGTGGGCCACGACCACCTGGTTCCCGTCCTCGATCAGGTCCACGATGGCCTTGGCGGTGATCTTCACCGCCTCCGCCTGCTCCGGCAGGGTATTGCCCAGGGCGTTGCCGCCCAGAGCGATGACGATGCGCTTGCTCATATCTCAATAACCTCGATCTTCCCGTTCAGTCTCCATACCTTCCGCTTACAGAAGAGTATGTATCAGAACACCTTACGCAGTGCGCCCCGGCGCTCCAGGGCCCGCAGGGCGGAGACCGGGTCCTTCACCTTGCTCAGGAAGATCATGGCGGCGATGATGTAGGGTTTGAAGGACGCCTGCTTATAGAGGGGTACCATATAGCGGTCGAAGACGGATGCGTCCACCTCGCCCTCCTTACAGCTGACGCCCGAGATGTCGGCGGGGAGGCAGTGCAGGTAGAGGGCTCTGCCGTCCCTGGTGCCCTTCATCATGTCCTCGGAGCAGGTCCAGTCCTTATGCCGGGCGTTCTGGGCCAGGAGCTCCTGCTCCAGGGCGTCGATCCCGGCCTTGTCTCCGGCGCGGTAGAGGGCTGTACGCCTCTCCATGGCCTGGAAGGGAGCCCAACTCTTGGGGTAGACGATATCCGCGTCCTGGAAGGCCTCCGTCATGGAGTTGACCTTCCGGAAAGCGCCCCCGGAGGCCTGGGCGTTCTTTTTGGCGGTTTCCTCGATTTCCGGCATGACCTCGTACCCCTCGGGGTGGGCCAGGGTGACGTCCATTCCGAAGCGGGTAAAGAGCCCGATGACCCCCTGGGGGACGCTCAGGGGCTTGCCGTAGCTGGGAGAGTAGGCCCAGGTCATGGCCACCTTTTTGCCCTTGAGGTTCTCCACGCCGCCGAAGTGGTGGATGACATGGAGCAGGTCTGCCATAGACTGGGTGGGGTGGTCCACGTCGCACTGGAGGTTCACCAGGGTGGGCCGCTGCTCCAGGATGCCCTTGGCGTAGCCCTCGTCCAGGGCGTCCATGAAGGTCTTCTGGTACTTGTGGCCCTCCTCGATGAACATGTCGTCCCGGATGCCGATGACGTCGGCCATAAAGGACACCATGTTTGCGGTTTCCCGGACGGTCTCGCCGTGGGCGATCTGACTGGTCTTCTCGTCCAGGTCCTTCACGTCCAGGCCCAGCAGATTGCAGGCGGAGGCGAAGGAGAATCTGGTCCGGGTGGAGTTGTCCCGGAAGATGGAAATCCCCAGGCCGGAGTCAAAAATTTTTGTGGAGAGGTTCCGCTCCCGCAGGTCCCGCAGGGCGTCCGCCACGGCGAAAACCGCCTCCAGCTCGTCTGCTGTTTTGTCCCAGGTCCAGTAGAAGTCGCTCTTATACATGCTGTTGATTTTCAGTCTCTCCAGACGCTGGACCAGCGTTTCTGTTTTGCTCATTATTTTCTCCTTCCCTGTTTGGTTTATGCGTCTTTGTGTAGATTCATCTATCTCGCTAGTCCCGGGGGCTCCGCGCCCCCGGACCCTCGGTGACTTTTTGTTCGGACAAAAAGTCACCAAAAAGCCGCTTAAGAAACTACGTTTCTTAAGAATCTTCCTTGATTACGGGGGTTTTTGATTTACGCTACGACCTGGTAGTCTCCTTTTCCCAATCACTTCCCTGGGCCGATGGTAGTCGAATCTCCGCCGCAACTCCCTGGCCCTTCGGTCTTCATCGTTGGGTTCGCCTCCGAGAAGCACGATTCTTTGGAGAGACTACCGGGCCACCGGCACGGTGCGGGCGGGACTGCCCTGGGTTGCTGGCGCTGATGTTACTGCCAATCTCTGTAGGGGCGCGCACTGTGCGCCCGTTCTACCGCCTCCTACCTGCAATAAACCCCCACGCAAGCGGCGTAGACCGCCGCGCAAGTCACCAGATCCTTCTTCCACGTAATTTCATTCGGCGCATGAGCCTGGCTCTCCGCCCCCGGCCCAAACCCCACGCAGGGGATTCCATACCTCCCCTGAATCGACACGCAGTTCGTGGAAAACGTCCACTTGTCAATCAGCGGCCTCTTCCGCAGGTGCATCGCATCCGGATGCCCCACCCGCTCCTCACCAAAAAGCGCCCTGTGGGCCTCCGCCAGCGCCTGCACATGCGGCGCATCCTCCCGATTGATCCAGGTGGGGAAATAGCACTCCGTCTCGTATTGTAACCCCGTCCAAGCCGGACGGTCATAGTGATACATACTGACTGCCACATCCCCGCCATACTTCCGCACCGCGGGCAGAGCCCGAATCTCCTCCAAACAGCTCTCCCATGTCTCCCCGGCAGTCATCCGCCGGTCCACAGACACCGCACAGCTGTCCGCTACCGCACACCGGCTGGGCGAAGTGTAAAAAATCTGACTGACCGTGCACGTCCCCCGGCCCAGGAAGCGGGCATCCTCCCAGTGCTCCGGATTGTATTTGGGATTGAGCATCTTAATAAGCCCCTTGATTTCGGTTTCGTCCCCGTCGTCATTCTCATTGAGCGCCCGAATCTCCTGGACAATATCCGCCATCTTATAGATGGCATTGTCCCCCCGCTCCGGCGCGGACCCGTGGCAGGACACCCCCTTTACGTCCACCCGGATCTCCATCCGTCCCCGGTGGCCCCGGTAGATGCCCCCGTCGGTGGGCTCCGTGGATACCACAAACTCCGGCGTAATGCCGTCCTCCTGGTGAATATACTGCCAGCAGAGCCCGTCGCAGTCCTCCTCCTGGACCGTAGCAGTCACGAGAATTTTATACCCCTCGGGGATCAGCCCCAAATCCTTCATGATCTTCGCCCCGTAGACAGCGGACACCACGCCCCCCTCCTGGTCCGAGCCCCCCCGGCCATAGATGACGTCCTCCGTCTCATAGCCCTCATAGGGGTCCCGCTCCCAGTTGGCCGCGTTGCCCACGCCTACCGTGTCAATATGCCCGTCAAAGGCGATGATCTTCTCCCCCGTGCCCATCCAGCCCAGAGCGTTGCCCTCCGGGTCGATCTCCGCCTTGTCAAACCCCAGCTTCTCCATCTCCCGGATGGTCCGCCGGATCACCCCCTCCTCCTCACAGCTCTCGCTGGGGATGGCGATCAGGTCCCGCAAAAATCTGCTCATGTCCGCCTCATACCCCTTGGCGGCCCTCTTGATGGCTTCAAAATCCATAGCGCTCTCCTCCCGTCTCCTCCGTTGGACGCGCCTTTTCGCGCCCTCTGCCTTTATCATATCATAGAACCGCCGGATGTCAAACAAAATTTTTGTTAGCCTGATAAATTTTTTGAAAAGCCCTTGCAATCTCTACCGGATACTGGTATGATGGACCTATCAGAGCGGGCCCCCGGCCCGCGGAAGGGGGTGCCGCCTCTGGACCAGAACCGCGCCAGGATGCTCAAGCAGATCGCCGCCGCCCTGGCGGCACAGTTCGGCCCCAGCTGTGAGGTGGTCATCCACGACCTCACAGCCCAGGACCCCGAGCGCTCCATCATCCACATCGAAAACGGCCAGGTCACCGGACGCCAGGTGGGGGACGGCCCCTCCTCCGTCGTCATGGCCCAGCTCCTGGGGGGCGACCCGGACCCCGCGGACCACCTGGCCTACCTCACCCGCACCCCGGGGGGCAAGATCCTCAAATCCTCCACCCTCTACATCCGCGACGATACCGGACGGGTGGACGCCATCTTCTCCATCAACTACGACATCTCCGCCCTCCTCATGGTGGAGAACGCCATCGGAGACCTCACCCGCTCCACCCGGGAGCCCGACATCCAAAAGGCCGAGCGCATCACCGTCCTCAACGTCGGCGACGTCCTCGACCGCCTCATCGAACAGTCCGTCGCCCTGGCGGGCAAGCCCGTGGCCCTTATGAACAAGGACGACCGTATGCGGGCCGTCCGCTTCCTCAACGAACACGGCGCCTTCCTCATCACCAAGTCCAGCGACAAGGTCGCCAAGTTCTTCGGCATCTCGAAATACACCCTCTATTCCTATATTGATTCCAAACAGGAGGACAGCCGCCATGAGTAAGATTGACTTGACAATCCACCAGGAGGGCCTCCGGCACAACATCGAGAAGGCCCGGGAAAACCGCGTCGTCATCCCCACCTTCGCCCAGATGGAACACCCGGAGACCATTCCGGAGAAAATCCAGACACGCCTGAAACACGTGGGCCTCTGGGACGTGGACCCCCTCAATCTCTTCCGCATCACCTGGAAAAACGAGGCCAGGGAGTCCGGCGGCCTCTTTCAGGCCGTGCCCAACTTCGTGGAAATCCCCTCCGCCCTCTCCGGCGTGCCCTGCCGCATCCTCGCCATGGCGGGCAAGTGGTTCCCCACCGGGTGCCACAAGGTGGGGGCCTCCTTCGGCTGCCTGGTCCCCCGCCTGGTCACCGGCCAGTTCGACGCCACCCGCCACCACGCCGTCTGGCCCTCCACCGGCAACTACTGCCGGGGCGGCGCGTTCAACAGCAAGCTCCTCGCCTGCGACAGCGTGGCCATCCTCCCCGCGGAGATGAGCCGGGAGCGCTTCGACTGGCTCAGCAAGATCGCCGGGCAGGTCATCGCCACCCCCGGCTGTGAGAGCAACGTCAAGGAGATTTTCGACAAGACCTGGGAGCTCCGGCAGGACCCCTCCATGATGATCTTCAACCAGTTCGAGGAGATGGGCAACCCCCTCTGGCACTACAACGTCACCGGCAAGGCACTCTCGGACCTCTTCGAGGCCGTCAAACGCCCCGGCGACCGCCTCTCCGGGGCCTGCTTCACCTCCGGCTCCGCCGGGACCATGAGCGCCGGGGACCTCCTCAAAGAGCGCTATCCCCGCCTGAAGCTGGCCGTAGGCGAGGCCCTCCAGTGCCCCACCATCCTGGACAACGGCTTCGGCGGACACCGCATTGAGGGCATCGGCGACAAGCACATCCCCTGGGTCCACAACGTCAAGAACACCGACATGGCCATCGCCATCGACGACGAGGACAGCCAGCGGCTCCTGCGCCTCTTCAACACCGCCCCCGGCCAGGAGTACCTGCGCACCCGGCTGGGCCTGGACCCCGATCTGATCGAAAAGCTCACATGGCTGGGCATCAGCGGCATCGCCAACGTGCTCTGCTGTATAAAAATGGCGAAATATTACGAATTCACGGAGAAGGACGTGCTGGTCACCGTCCTCACAGACTCCGCCGCCATGTACCAGAGCCGCATCGACGAGCTCAGCGCCCTCCACGGCCCCTATGACCTCCGCGAGGCCGCCCTGGACCACCACCTGCACATGCTGGGGCTCAAGACCGACAGTATGCTGGAGCTGAGCTACACCGACCGCAAGCGCATTCACAACCTCAAGTACTACACCTGGGTGGAACAGCAGGCCCGGGACGTGGCGGACCTCAACGCCCTCTGGTACGACCCGGAGAACACCTGGGACGCCGTCCACGCCCAGGCCGCGGAGCTGGACGCCCTCATCGAGGCCTTCAATGAGGAGGCCGGCGTACTGCGCACGATGTGAAAAAGGCGGGGCATCTGCCCCGCCTTTTCGCTTATTCTCCCTCCTCGTCCAGGAGGTCCCCCTCCTGGAGATAGAGCTCCTCGGCGTCCTGCTGCGCTTTGATCAGGATGTCCTGCGCCTTGCCGTAGTTTTGCTCCTTCAGCGCTTCCAGAGCGTCCGTGGTGCCGCTGAAGAGCCGGGCATAGTATTTGGGTAAGCTTTCCATTTTTATCACCTCGCTATCATTGTAACACATCTGTGCAACAAAACGCAAGATGTATTATTGGATTTTTTCGCAATACACTTTGCAATATAGAAGATATTGCGAGGTACACTGTAATGCGAAAATTTCAAATTCCTAAAATCCCCACTACTACCAACAAAAGTATCCGCTTCCCGGATGATGTGATCGCTCAAGTCGAGGAGGCCATTCGTGGCACAGAATGCAGCTTTTCCGCCTTTGTGATCGAGGCCGTCCGGGTAGCCCTGGAGAACCTCAAGGAGGAGGAAGACGATTCATGAAACGATTGAACCGCCAATGTTTGGCGGGCCCACGGGAGAAACCGGCAAGGAGGCACCCATGAAGAACGTCAAGCACGCCCAATGCACCCGCTGCGGGAGGACCGTTCCGGCTGTGCCGGACCTGACCGCCTGCCCGTGCGGCGGTATTTTCGACATTATTTATGACTATGCGTATATCAAGACGGCTCTGACCAAGGACGTTCTGGCCCGCAGGCAGGAGCGCTCCATGTGGCGCTGCCGGGAATTCCTCCCGGTGGAGGAGGACACCGTCCTGCCGCCCCTGCGGGTGGGCTGGAGCCCCCTCTACGAGGCCGGGGAGCTTGCAAAGGAGCTGGGCCTCCGGCAGCTCTGGGTGAAGGACGACGGCCTCAACCCCACCGCCTCCCTGAAGGACCGGGCCAGCGCCATGGCCGTGGCCAAGGCCCGGGAGGCGGGTGCCCGGGTCATCGCCTGCTCCTCCACCGGCAACGCCGCCAGCTCTCTGGCCGGGAACGCCGCCGCCGCGGGCCTGGAGACCTATATCTTCGTCCCCAGCCGGGCCCCCAAGGGCAAGGTGGCCCAGCTCATGACCTTCGGCGCGACGGTCGTCTCCGTCCAGGGGTCCTATGAGGACACCTTTGCCCTCAGCCGCGCCGCCATTAGCCGCTGGGGCTGGTACAACCGCAACGCCGCGATAAACCCCTACCTCTCCGAGGGCAAGAAGACCGTGTCCCTGGAGATCATGGAGCAGCTGGGCTGGGTGGTCCCAGACTATATCGCCGTCTCCGTGGGCGACGGCTGCACCATCGCCGGAGTGTGGAAGGGCCTCAAGGACCTGTACGCTGTAGGGTTCATCTCCCGTCTGCCCCGGCTGATCTCCGCTCAGGCGGAGGGGTGCTGTCCCCTGAACCGGGCCGTGGAGGCCGGGGAGCCCTGGCGTCCCATGGAGGAGAACACCCTGGCCGACTCCATCGCCGTGGGCGTGCCCCGGAACGCGGACAAGGCCCTCAGCGCCATCCGGGAGTCCGGCGGCCTCACGGTCAACGTCTCCGACGCCGAGATCATGGCCGCGCAGAAGCTCCTGGGCCGCACCTGCGGCGTGTTCGGCGAACCGGCCGGCGTGGCCGCAACGGCGGGCGTGAAGAAGCTGGCGGAGCAGGGGAAGCTCCCCCACGACGCCTCGGTGGTCTCCATTGTCACCGGAAACGGGCTCAAGGACGTGGCCAACGCCATCGCTGCCTGCGGTGAGCCCATCACCATCCCCGGCAGCATGGACCGCCTGCTGGATGCCTTCGCGGCCCGGGGGATCGCGCCCTGATCGTTTCCCGCAAAAAAAGCCGGACGGCAGATGCCGTCCGGCTTTTCAGGTATATCCGCTTGTGCGCGGCTGTCTCTTAGTGCACGTTCTGGACGTAGCGCTGGAGGACAGCGGCCACTTCGGCGCGGGTGACGTTGCTCTGGGGATTCAGGCTGCCGTTGGAGCCGTTGAGGAGGCCGGTGGCGACCGCCCACTTCACGGCCTCGGTGGCCCACCAGGACACGGACTCGCCGTCGTTGAACTGGCCGAGGGCGCTGTTCTGGACGTACTTGTTGCCGTCATAGCGCCAGAGCATGGTGACGAACTCCTCGCGGGTCATGGAGTCCATGGGACGCTCGCCGTCGGTGATGCCCTTGCCCTTGGCCCAGATCTGGGCGCGGTCATACCAGTTGTCGCCCTGGGTCACGGTGTTGCGGCCGGCCAGACGGGACAGAGCGGTCCACACGGTGGCGCGGGTGGAGGCGGTGTTGGGCTCGAACTTGCCGTCCGCCTCGCCGGTCTTGTTGAGCAGGTAGCGCTCGTGGCAGAACTTGACGTTGTTGTAGAACCAGTCGCCGGCGTTCACGTCGGAGTAGTTCATGGCGGCGGTGTTGATGACCATGTTGCCATAGTTGGGGGAAGTGCCCTCAATGTTGGGGATGTTGGTGGGCACGTTGGTGGAGTACGGGTCGTCATCCGCCTCAACCTTCACGAAGACGGGGTTGACATTGATGCGGGCGTTGGGCATGGTGAAGCTGAAAGCGTTCTCGCCCATCTCGCGGAGGGTCACGGGCCAGCCGCGCATGTCGGTGACGGTCAGGCTCTCCAGCTTGTAGCCCTCGTCGGGAGTGACGTAGACGTTCACCCAGTCGCCGGGCTCAGCGTTGCGCTTGCTCAGGACTACGGTGCCGCCAACGGTGGTGGGGACGAAGGTGAAGTGGGAACCGTCAGTGTCGCCCTTGGTGGGCTGATCTTCGTTGGGATTGGTGGTGAAAGTGGTACCATTACGGAAAACAGTGGTGGTAACTCTCTGACCCTTTGTCATCTTGAGGGTGAGGGGATTGTCATAATTGTTGCTCGCTTCAACCTGACCATCCTTGTAAACTTTAGTTTCAATCCGCACATTGTTATAAGTCTCGGTCGCAGTCAATCCGATAGTGTAGTTGAAACCAGGACGCAAGGTCACGGTCTTAATTGTACCAAGGACACCATCCTCTTCGCTGATTACCATTTTGCCATACCGAGCATTGGAGCCAATGTCAACCGACTTACCAGCCACTTTACCCTCAGAAGTCGCAGGCTCTTCGCCATTAACAACGACTTCCACATCAACAGGACATGCAATCTTAACAACAACACGGTTATTGCTGTTAACATCAAATACGTCCCCTTCGCCTGGGACAACCGTAGCAGGGTCGCCACTGATAATTTCATCTGCAACCTGTTCGAAAATGAAATCCAAATCAGTAGCATTCTGAACTTCATAGAAACCACAATTCTGCAACTTGGTCATAACCTTGCCACAGAAAGCTGCATCATAGTAGGACATACCATGGAAGAAGCCGAGAGAATAGATGTTGTAACGGCCATCAAGCATATTGTTATCATTGACAACAATATTATAGCACCGGTTCGCCTGACCGACAGCCCAATGCCCCATGTCTTTAAAAGGACCATCCACATGACCTGTATAGCTAGTTTCAGGCAGGCCGTCAGAAAGCAGAATGATATTCTGGACAATCTTCTTGGTCTCCCGCGTGGTAGGCGTCTCCCGGAACAGCCGGTCAGCCTCAAGGAGCGCAGCAGAAATATCCGTCAGGTTGGTGGCGCGCAGATTGTCGATAACAGGATACAGCTCGTCAATATTCTGAGTGAAAGCCGCTCCCGCATCCGGGGTAGTGGAGAATCCAACAACCGCCACATAGTTGGTGCTGTTCGTCTCAGGATTCGTATTATCGTTCTTAATTACCTCGCAGAACTTTTTGGCAGCATCCTTCATCTGCTCAATGGGCTGACCCCGCATACTGCCGGAGTGATCCAGGACCAAGACTGTGTAGCGCTCGGTGGGGATAAGGCTGGAATCATTGCCATTCCCCGCCGCCATCGCCGTTGCCGGCAGCATAGCCAGGACCATGCACAGCGCCAGCAAAGTGCTTAATAGCCGTTTTGTTCGTTTCATAAACTTTCCTCCTAGTTTGATAACGCCATTCCTAAACTGGCGCAGATAACATTTTGAAGTATACCACGCTCTTCCAAAAAAGACAAGGGCTGAATAGGAAAAATTTTAAGAGAAAATGTTTTTTTCGTCATACGTTTTCCTCAAAGGCCCAACGGACCTCCCCCAGGGGGACCTTCCGGTCCCGGGCGGCGGCGGCCAAGTCCTCAAATTCAGCTTTGTGCTTTGCAATCCCCCAGCCGCTCCCTGTCTTTTTCGTGATTGTGCCCAAAGGGGTCTCCACCGTCTCCCGCTCCACGGCCAGGGCATAGCGCGTACAGTCCGTGCGCCGCACGCCGAAGGTGGAGGTGTGGCGGAGGATTTGCGCGGCCATGGCGTCGGCCTCCTCCGGCCTGCAAAGGCAGGTGAGGAGCACGCCGGGCCGGTTTTTCTTCATCTGGACCGGGGTATAGGACACGTCCAGGGCTCCGGCGGCGAGAAGGCGCTCCACGGCGAAGCCCAGGTCCTCGCCGGTCATGTCGTCGATGTTGGCCTTGAGTTCTGTCACATGGTCATTGGGGCCCTCCGCGCTCCCGGCTTCCTCGATGAGGAACGCCCGCAGGCAGTTGGCCCTGGGGAAGTCCTTGGTACCGCAGCCGCTGCCCACCCCCCGGATGGTCCCCATGGGGAGGGGGCCGAAGGAGGAAGCGAAGGTCTTCAGGAGCGCCGCCCCGGTGGGGGTGCAGAGCTCCGCCGGGATGTCCCCGCCGTAGGCCGGGACGCCCTCCAGCAGCGCCGCCGTGGCGGGGGCCGGGACCGGGAGCAGGCCGTGGGCGGTCTTCACCGTGCCGCCCCCCAGGTTCACCGGCGAGGCGATGACCCGGTCCGGGCCCAGAAGCTCCATCAGCCAGCAGACGCCGGTGATATCCGCCACCGCGTCCAGGGCCCCCACCTCGTGGAAGTGGACCTGTTCCAAGCTCACGCCGTGGGCCCGGCTCTCCGCCGCCGCCAGGAGGCGGTAGACCTCCTTGGCCTTCTCCCGCACCGCGGCGGGCAGGCCGAAGCCGTCGACCATCCTGTCGATATCGGCCAGGGTCCGGTGCTCGTGCTGGTAGTGGTGGTGGACATGGCCGTGGTCATGCTCCTGTTCGCCGCCGTGGTGGTGGTCATGGCTGTGGTCGTGGTAGTGCTCGTGGCCCTCCTCCCGGCCGTGGACGTGGACGCGCATATGGGTGCCCGCCATGCCCTGCCGGGTGGCGGCCTCCGCCTCCACGCGGAGCGCCGGGTCCAGGCGGTTCATGCCCGCCAGGAACGCCTCCTTGTCCGGCAGGAGCTCGTACAGGGCCCCCATGAGCATATCCCCCGCCGCGCCCATGGCGCACTCGAAATATAAGGTCTTCATGTCTCTCCGACTCCCTTCATCTGATTGATCCGGTGGGCCAGGAACCCGGCCCCGAATCCGTTGTCGATATTCACCACGCTCACCCCGCTTGCGCAGGAGTTGAGCATAGCCAGCAGTGCCGCGAGGCCCCCCAGATTGGCCCCATACCCCACGCTGGTGGGCACGGCGATGACCGGGGCGCTTACAAGCCCTCCCACCACGCTGGGCAGAGCGCCCTCCATCCCGGCCACGGCCACGATGCACCGGGCCTGTTCCAGGTCCTCCAAGTGGGCCAGGAGGCGGTGGAGCCCCGCCACGCCCGCATCGTAGATGCGCGTGACCCGGCTCCCCAGGGCCTCGGCAGTGAGGGCGGCCTCCTCGCAGACGGCCAGGTCGCTGGTCCCGGCGCTGACCACGGCAACAGCGCCCGTCAGCGGATGGGGCGCGGGGTGGGCCACGGCGAGACAGGCGGCGGCGCTGTAGTCATAGGGGAACTTCCCCCGCAGAGCCGCTTCCTTCTCCCCGGACAGGCGGGTGATGAGGATGTTCTCCGCCCCCCGGTCCGCCATGCTGCGGACGATGCCCTCGATCTGCCCCGGGTCCTTGCCCTGTCCGAAGATCACCTCCGCGGCCTTCTGCCGCCGGGCCCGGTGGTGGTCCACCTTGGCGTAGCCCAGGTCCTCAAAGGCCGGAGGGGCCAGGAGGGCCTCCGCCTCCGCAGGGGACAGCGCCCCGGAGCGGACCTGCTCCAGAAGCGCGATGCGTTCTGTTCGTTCCATGGGTCTCCTCCTATGGTTTTTTAACAGGATACCCCATATTTTCCCGATTGTCAATTTGAAGAGGGGTCCAGGTGGGAGAAATTCGGCCGCTCTGCCCCGCTCAGGGCCCCCTCGGGCGTTGGCGGGAAAAATCCCCTTGACAAATGATACTGTGCGTTGTATAGTACTGCGTGAAAGGGGGTATGACAATGATCGACCCACAGCTCAAGCGGGGACTCCTGGACATCTGCGTGCTCTCGCTGCTGCGGCGGGGGGACTCCTACGGCTATCAGATCATCAAGGACCTCTCCGGCTGCATCGAGATCTCGGAGTCGACCCTCTACCCGATCCTGCGCCGGCTGGAGGCGGGCGGAAGCCTCACCGTCTACTCTGTGGAGCACAGCGGGCGGCTGCGCAAGTTTTACCGCGTCACCCAGGCCGGCATTGGACAGATCGACCAGTTTTTGTCCGGGTGGCCGGAGATCGAACGTGTCTATCATCTGATAAAGGAGTGTGCCGAATATGACCCGAGGGGACTTTCTCAACAGCCTGTACCACCGTCTGGGGAGCCTGGACAGGGAGCAGGCGGAACAACATCTGACGTACTATGCGGAAATGCTGATGGACCGCATGGAGGAGGGCATGAGCGAGGAGGAGGCGGTGGCCAGTATGGAGGACGTGGAGACCATCGCCAGCCGCATCTTGCAGGACGAGGGGTGCGCTGAAGCCCCCCGCGCCCCGGAGGCCCCCCGCGCCCCGGAGGCCCCCCGCGCCCCGGAGGCCCCCCGCTTCCCGGATATGCCCAAGGGGGAGGCGGGGCAGTTCACCCATGTGCCCAAGACGCTCCGCCGGAATTGGCGCAGGCCCGCCCAGATCGCCCTCTGGGCGCTGGCTGTCGCCGTGGCCCTGGGGTCCGCCGGGAGCCGGTTTTTCCGCCGGAGCACGTCGGAGGCGTACGTGACCGACAGCTGCGAGGCCTCCATGCTCCAGGAGGAGGCGGACTACTGCGTCGAAGACGAGTGGGCCCTCAACGGGCCGAAGACGAGTGGACCCGAAGACGAGTGGACCTTCAACGATGAGGGGATCGTCCTGGGCGGCGTGCACATCTCCCCCAAGGGCATTGAGGGGGACACCTTCTCCATCACCTCCGACGGCATCTATGTGACCGGCGGGGAGCACGAGGTCTACGTGGGCCCGGAGGGCGTCTATGTCCAGGGCGCGGAGACGGAGCGCACCCCCGGCGGGGTCCTCTGCGGCACCTGGGAGATCCCGCTGGCAAACGTGGAGGCCATCCACATCAACTGGATCGGGGGCAATGTGGCCGTCCGGGGCTATGACGGGGAGGCCATCCGCATCCAGCAGTACGCGGACGAGCTCCTGACCGAGAACCAGAAGGTGTGCCCCGTCCTGGAGGAGATGGAGCTCTATATCGACAATCCTCCGGGGGAGAGCCGCCTGCTGCTCCTCCTGCCGGAGTACGCGGCCGGCAGCCTTTTTGTGGATACCTACAGCAACGGCGTAGTGCTGGAGAACGTGGCGCTGGACCGGATCTGTGTCAGCACCACCAGCGGGGATACCTCCGTCTCCGGCGCGGCGGCGCAGACCCTCTCTCTTGAGACCTCCAGCGGCGGCGTATTCCTGCGGGACGCCGGGGCGGAGACCATCTCCATCTCCGGCGGGAGCGGGGACGTGGCGCTGGAGAACGTGGCTGCCGGGAGCTTCCAGCTGAACGGCACCAGCGGGGATGTCACCGGGTCCCTGGCCGTCCAGACGGGCAGCGTGAGCACCTCCAGCGGCGACGTGACGCTCACGGTCGCCGGCGGGGAGCTCTACATGGACACCTCCAGCGGTCAGGTGGACCTGACCCTCCCCGAGGGGGCGGAGGTGCTGAATGTGGACACCACCAGCGGAGACGTCCGGCTGGACTGGCCTGGAGAGCACGGGTTCCTCCTCACTTACGACACCTCCTCCGGACGCCTGCGCAGTGCGGACATTACCTTTTCCGTTGTGGACGATTTTTACAGCTGGGGCGACGGCTCCTGCCAGCTCTATGTAGACACCTCCAGCGGGGACCTGACCTTCGCCTGAATGAAAACACAAAAACGCGGACCCGGGCAGAGCGCCTGGGTCCGCGGTTTTTGATTTTGGCAGGGGCCGCCTAGATTCCCTCCAGCTCCCCATCCAGCCAGGTATCCCCCGGGGACAGCTTTCTGGTGAACACCCGGGCGATATCGGCGTCGTCCTTGCTCTGGTGGAACTTGAAGACCGTCTCCCCGCCGGGCAGGCCGCCGATGATCTCGATCTTGCCCCTGGGGTGGCTCATGGCGTAGCGGATGGACTTGCCGAAGCCGTTCTGCTTGGCCTTGGCGGCGTCCACAATGGAGATGCCCTCCAGAAGGGGCACCTGGAAGCGGTCCTTGACCCCCGTCACCGGGCGGCACTGGAAGACGTAGTAGGGGCTCACACCCACCCGGGTGAGCCCCGAGAGGAGGGCCCCCAGCACCTCGCCGCTGTCGTTGACGCCCCGGAGGAGCACGGTCTGGTTGCGCACCTGGACGCCCCGCTCGATCATGGCCCGCACCGCCCGGACCGCCTGGTCCGTCAGCTCCCTGGGGTGGTTGAACTGAGTGACCAGATAGAGGGCCTTCTTCTGCCCGTAGTGCCGGAAGAGGTCCAGAAACTCCTGGTCCCCCCAGATGCGCTCCGGCAGCGTCACCGGCACCCGGGAGCCGAAGCGGATGAAGTCCAGATGGCCGATGGCCGTCAGCTCCCGGAGGTAGCGCTCGATGATGGCGTTGGAGTTCATGAAGGCGTCCCCGCCGGAGACCAGGATGTTGGTGATCTCCTTGTGGCGCTTGACGTAGTCCACCGCCTCGTCCACCCTCTGGTTGAGCTCATCCTCGGTCAGCCCCACCATCCGCTTGCGGAAGCAGTGGCGGCAGTACATGGCGCACTGGTTGGTGCTCAGCAGGAGCACGGTCTGTGCATATTTGTGCTGGAGCCCCTCCAGCTTGGTGTTGGAGGCCTCGCCGCTGGTGTCGAAGGACCCGCCGGGGCCGAACTCGTCCAGGGAGGGGACGCACATCCGGGCGATGGGGTCGGCCGGGTCCTTGGGGTCCACCAGGGAGAGGTAGTAGGGGGTGATCATCATGGGGAACCGCTTGGCCACCTCCGCCCGCCGGGCGGTCTCCTCGCCGCTCCAGCCCAGGAGGGGCGCAAGCTCCTCCGCCGTCCGAACCCCTCTTCTCAATTCCTCCTGCCAGCTCATTCGCTGCCACCGCCTTTCTTTCAAAATCAATCTGAATCCTTCTTCTTGCGTCCTCGTTCCTCCGGGGGACGCTCCCGGGCAAAGCGCCGGGTCCAATCCTCCCCCAGCTTCTCCAGCAATTCCTCCAGGGTCCGCCGCTCCTCCCCGGTGAGGGCGGAGAAGAGCTCCGCCCGCCGCCGGAGGACATGGTCCTCATCCTGCCGGTCCAGCCACTGCCGGCCCTGGTCCGTCAGGCGCAGCCGGATCTTCCGCCGGTCGGCCCCGTCCCGGAAGCGCTCCAGGAGGCCCCGGCCCTCCAGCTTGGCGGCGATCTCGCTCATGGAGCCGGGCTGGACGTCCAGCCGCTCCTGCAGCTCCCGCTGTGTGACAGAGCCCTCCTCCCGGAGGACGCTCAGAATCTTCCACTGCGCCCGCCTGCGGCCCAGGCGGTAGGTGATAAACCGCCCGCACCGCTCAAACTTCCCGGCCAGGTCGTCAATCGGGTCCGGGCAGGGGGGCCTGCGGGGCCCGGCACTTTGCTCCGCGTCTGTTTTCATGGTATCTTCCTCCTGCGAAAACATTTCGGTACCTTAGAGCCTATCCGTAAATAGGAAAATGTGATAAAATAACCACCAAGGAAGGTG
>CAJUOA010000012.1 GCA_910587785.1 uncultured Oscillospiraceae bacterium
GACTTTTTGTCCGAACAAAAAGTCACCGAGGGTCCGGGGGCGCGGAGCCCCCGGGGCTAACAGAGAAGAATTTTATCTTATCGTTGACAAATCCTCTGGAGTGATGTATCTTTTTTAGAAAGCGCAGAAAGTAAAAAAACTTTCAACGACGCCTCAAGGAGGAAAAAGTTATGAATATTGAGACCATCTGCGTCCAGGGAGGCTACTGCCCCGGCAGCGGTGAGCCCCGGCAGATTCCTATCGTACAATCGACGACGTTCAAATACGACACCAGCGAGGACATGGGCAAGCTCTTCGACCTGGAGGCGGAGGGCTACTTCTACAGCCGCCTGCAAAACCCCACCTGCGACGGCGTGGCAAAAAAAATCGCCCAGCTGGAGGGCGGCGCCGCCGCTATGCTGACCTCCTCCGGACAGGCCGCGAATTTTTACGCCGTCTTCAACATCGCCTCCTGCGGAGACCACGTCGTGGCCTCCAGCTCCATCTACGGCGGAACTTATAACCTCTTCGCCGTCACCATGAAAAAAATGGGCGTGGAGTTTACCTTCGTCTCCCCGGACTGCTCGCCTGAAGAGCTGGACGCCGCCTTCCGCCCCAACACAAAGGCCGTCTTCGGCGAGACCATCGCCAACCCTGCCCTCACCGTGCTGGATATCGAAAAATTTGCCAGCGCCGCCCACAGCCACGGCGTGCCCCTCATTGTGGACAACACCTTTGCCACCCCCATCCTCTGCCGCCCCCTGGAATGGGGCGCGGACATCGTCACCCACTCCACCACTAAGTACATGGACGGCCACGCAGCCGCCCTGGGCGGCTGCATCGTGGACGGAGGAAAGTTCGACTGGATGGCCCACGCGGACAAGTTCCCCGGCCTCTGTACCCCGGACGAGAGCTACCATGGCGTCATCTACGCCCAGCGCTTCGGCAGAGAGGGCGCTTTCATCCAGAAGGCCACCGCCCAGCTCATGCGGGATTTAGGCTCCATGATGAGCCCACAGAGCGCCTTTATCCTCAATCTGGGCCTGGAGAGCCTCCATGTCCGCATGGAGCGCCACTGCGAAAACGCCCAGGCTGTGGCCGAGTACCTGCAAAAGCACCCTAAGATCACCTGGGTCCGCTACAGCGGCCTCCCCGGCGACGCCTACCACGAGGCGGCAAAGAAGTACCTCCCCAAGGGCTCCTGCGGCGTGGTGAGCTTCGGTGTCAAGGGCGGACGCGACGCCGCGGAGACCTTCATGAAGCATTTGAAGCTGGGTACCATCGCCACCCATGTGGCCGACGCCCGTACCTGCTGCCTCCACCCCGCAAGCTCTACCCACCGGCAGATGAACGACGCGGAGCTGGACGCCGCCGGCGTGGGCGCGGACCTGGTCCGCCTGAGCGTGGGCTTGGAGAGCAAGGAGGACCTCATCGCAGACCTGGAGCAGGCCCTGGCGGAGGCCTGAGCGGAGGGGGACTTATGGAATACGTGATCAGGGAGGAACGAGTCCCGGCGGCGGAATATATCGAATTCCTGAAGCACACCGGCCTGGGCTCCCAGTACCCCAGGGAGCGCTTTGCCGAGCGCATCCCCGTCCTGCTGGAGCGTGCGGCCATCAGCCTGACCGCAAGAGACCCGGACAATCGCCTCATCGGCGTCTGCCTCGCCATCACGGATTTTGCCTATTGGCTCTTCCTCACGGACCTGGGCGTGGTCCGGGACTGGGTCCACCGGGGCGTAGGCACGGCGCTGGTCCGCAAGGCCCTTGAGATCGCGGGCGGCGAGAAAAACATCATCATGTACACCTGCGCCAACGAGGACGCGGTCCCCTTTTACAAAAAGCTGGGCATGACCCGGCCCAACGATATGATGGTCTATGACCACATGGACTGGACGCCCTTCACCGTGGAATAAAGCGACACAGGAGAGAAGCTATGCCCATCCGAATCCCCAACGAGCTCCCCGCCGTGAGGACCCTCACGGAGGAGAATATCTTCGTCATGACCGAGAACCGGGCCATGACCCAGGACATCCGGCCCCTGCAAATCCTGCTTTTGAACCTGATGCCCACCAAGATCGCCACAGAGACCCAATTGAGCCGCCTGCTGAGCAATACCCCCCTCCAGGTGGAGCTGGAGCTCATCGCCCCCCGGGGCCATGTGCCCAAGAACACCCCCCAGGAGCATATGCTCGCCTTCTACCGCCACTTCGACGACGTGCGCAGCCGGAACTTCGACGGCCTCGTCATCACCGGCGCGCCGGTGGAGCACCTGCCCTTCGAGGAGGTGGAGTACTGGGAGGAGCTCTGCGAGATCATGGAGTGGTCCAAAAGCCATGTCCACTCTACCTTCCACATCTGCTGGGGGGCCCAGGCGGGGCTCTACTACCACTACGGCATCCCCAAGGTGCCCCTGGAGAAGAAGCTCTTCGGCGTCTTCCACCATGTGGTGGAGCGAAAGAGCAACATGCTCTTCCGGGGCAGTGACGACGTCTTCATGGTCCCCCACTCCCGGCACACCACCGTCCGGCGGGAGGACATCGAGAAGGCGCCGGAGCTGAAGATCCTGGCCACCTCCCCGGAGGCGGGCATCTACGCCCTGGCTACGGAGAGCGGACGGCAGATCTTTATCACCGGCCACAGCGAGTACGACGCCCGGACTTTGGAGCAGGAATATCTCCGGGACAAGGGGCAGGGCAAGCCCATCGACGTGCCCAAGAACTACTACCCCAACGACGACGACACCCAGGCCCCCCGGATGACATGGCGGTCCTGCGCCAACCTCCTCTACAGCAACTGGCTCAACTACTTCGTCTACCAGACCACCCCCTACGACATCAGCGGGGAGGATGTCCACGCGTTCCGGTAGAAAATTGGCGCGTTATCCAAGAACATCCTCTGAACGACCCTCCATTCGCAGGGCGGGACGGCCCCGGCCCTGCACACCCTTATGCCACCTATTCTGAAAGGAACTGATCTATGAAATCCTCTCGTCTCCTCTGCGCCCTGCTGGCGGTGCTGGTGTTACTGTGCGGCTGTGAAAAAGAACCTCCCCCGCCGGAGGAACCGGAGGAGGAGGAGAGCCATATCGCCACACTGCTGGCCATGGACACGGTGATGAAGCTGACGGTCTACGGCCCCGACGGGCAGACGGCGGCAGACCGGGCGTCTGCGCGCATAGAAGAGCTGGAGGCCCTTCTCTCCGTCACCGATGAGGGGAGCGAAATTTTTGCCGCCAACCACAGCGAAGGGGCGGCAGTCCCCGTATCCTCCGACACCGCGGCCCTTCTGCGGAAGGCCCTGGAGCTGTGCGGGGCCTCGGAGGGGACCCTGGACGTGACCGTCTATCCTGTGGTCCGCGCCTGGGGATTCACCACCGGAAACTACCGCGTGCCGGAGACCGGGGAGCTGCGGGAGCTCCTGGACCGGGTGGACTATAACCGGGTATCCCTGGAGGGCGGTACGCTGACCCTCCCGGCGGGGACGGAGATCGACCTGGGAGCGGTGGCCAAGGGCTACGCCGGGGACCAGGTGATGGCCTCCCTGAAAGCCCAGGGGGTCTCCTCGGCCATCATCGAGCTGGGGGGCAACGTCCAGGCCCTGGGGAGCAAGCCGGACGGCTCCCCGTGGCGGGTGGCGGTCCACGCCCCCGACGGCAGCGGCTATGCCGGGGTCCTGGAGATCCGGGACCAGGCGGTGGTCACCTCCGGCGGGTATGAGCGCTACTTCGAGGAGGACGGGGAGACCTATTGGCACATCATCGACCCCGCCACAGGGTACCCGGCAAAGAGCGGCCTCGCCTCCGTGACCGTGGTCAGCGAGAGCGGCGTGGAGGCGGACGCCCTCTCCACGTCCCTCTTCGTCATGGGCAGGGAGCGGGCGGCGGAGTACTGGCGCGCCCACGGCGGCTTCCAGTGCATCCTCATCAGCGAGGACGGCTCGGTTGCGGTGACGGAGGGGCTGGAGGACAGCTTCTCCCTCTACGGGAGCTGGTCCGGGAGGCCGCTGGAGGTCATCCGGTCCTCGTGACCTGCCTGGGGAGCGGACCAGAGCTCCAGCTCCTCCAGACAGCGGCGGCAGATGTTCTTGCCCCGGAAGATGTAGATGTCCCTCGCGCCGCTGCAGAAAAAGCAGGTGGGCTGGTACTTGCGCAGGACCAGGGCCGCGCCCTCGGAGACGATTTCTACCGTGTCCCCGCCGGTGAGGCCCAGAGTGCGGCGCATCTCGGCGGGCAGGGCAATGCGGCCCGTAGCGTCCACTTTTCGGACAGTGCCAAAGATTTCCATGGTTTTTGTCTCTCTCCTTTTGATCAGTTTAAAAATAGATGGAATAAATAAGGGATGCAGCAAATGATTATAGAACCTATTATGCAAACTGTTGCGACATATATGACTTTCTTATGTTCGTCACTTTTCATTTCGTTTCTCCCTTGATATTGTGGAAAACTTTTTCTCAGGAGCGGCCTCAGAGGGGGCTGCCCCTGATTTTTTGGCATACTTTTCCCCATTCTCCCGTAGAAATGGGGTGCGATGTGGAAAAAGAGCTTCCAAAAACAGGGGGAATGGGAATGGCGATGGCCTGGGTGTGGACGCTGATGGTGACAGCGTCGGTGGTCTTTGGTCTGATAAACGGCACCGTTGGCGCGGTGGGGAACGCGGCCCTGGAGGGCGCGGCGGCGGCGGTGGAGCTGTGCCTGCACATGGCGGGGGTGCTGTGCCTGTGGAGCGGGGTGATGGGGGTGATGAGGGCCTGCGGCCTTGCTGAGGCCCTGGGACGGCTGTTCCGCCCGGTCCTGAGCCGTCTGCTCCCCCGTGCGTCCCGGGACCCGGAGACGCTGGAGGCCCTCTCGGGCAATGTGTCGGCGAACCTGCTGGGCCTCGGCAACGCGGCCACACCCCTGGGCATCCAGGCGGCGCGGCGCATGGCAAGGCACACCAACGGCCGGGCGGACGGCGAGCTGTGCAGGTTGGTGGTGCTCAATACCGCCTCCATCCAGCTCCTGCCCACCACGGTGGCGGGGGTCCGGGCGGCGCTGGGGGCGCAGAGTGCCTTCGATATTCTCCCGGCGGTGTGGATGGCGTCGGTATTGTCGGTAGCGGCGGGGCTCACAGCGGCGAAGATTCTGTCCAAAATTTGGCGGGATTAGGGGGAGAACATGGATTTTTCAACCCTTTTAGTGCCTCTGCTGCTGTCCTTTGTGGCGGTGTTCGGCCTCATCCGCCGGGTGGACGTGTACACGGCCCTCACCAAGGGGGCGGAGGAGGGGCTGGGCATCCTCCTGCGCATTTTTCCGTCCCTGATAGGATTGCTGACGGCGGTGTATATGCTCCGGGCCTCGGGGGCAATGGACCTCCTGGGGGAGCTGGCCGCGCCGCTCCTGGAGAAGCTGGGCATCCCGCCGGAGACGGCGGCTCTGCTCTTTATCCGCCCCGTCAGCGGGAGCGGGGCGCTGGCTGTCGGCAGTGAGCTCATGGCCGCCCACGGGCCGGATTCCTATATTGGCCGGGTGGCGGCGGTGATGCTGGGCAGTACGGAGACCACCTTCTATACCATCGCCGTCTACTTCGGTGCCGCCGGGGTGAAAAAGACCCGGTACGCCATCCCCGCCGCCCTCACCGCGGACCTGGCGGGGTTCATGGCGGCGGCGCTGGCGGTGCGGGTGTTCTTTGGAGGGGGTTAGGTCAGTCCAGGACCTCCTCCAGGTCGGCCTGGGTGATGGTGAGGATGTCCTCGTCGGTGGGGGATTCCAGGGAGGCCACCCGGTCCGCCTGGCGGGCGACGATGCGCTCGAAGAGGTTTCGCACGTCCCGGGCGTTGCCGAAGTTGGCGTCCCGCTCCTCGTAGAGCTCGTCTAAGTACTCCTTGACGGCGGTCTCCGCGGCCTCGTCCAGGCGGTAGTCATTGCGCTTGACCCGGCCCTGGAAGATTTCAAAGAGCTGGGCGCCGTTGTAGTCCTCGAAATAGAGGTACTTGTTGAACCGGGACTTGAGGCCGGGGTTGGAATCGATGAACCGGGGCATGAGGGTGGCGTAGCCCGCGACGATGACCACGAAGTCGTCCCGGTGGTCCTCCATGGCCTTGAGGATGGTGTCGATGGCCTCCTGGCCGAAGTCCTTGTCGGCGTTTGCAGGCGCGAGGGAATAAGCCTCGTCGATGAAGAGAACGCCGCCCAGAGCCTTGGAGATGACCTCCTGGGTCTTGATAGCGGTCTGGCCTACATAACCCGCAACCAGGCCGCTGCGGTCCACCTCCACCAGGTGGCCCTTGGTGAGGATGCCCAGGGCGCTGTAGACCTTGCCCACGATACGGGCGACGGTGGTCTTGCCGGTGCCGGGGTTGCCGGAGAAGACCAGGTGGAAGCTCATATCCGGGCACTTCATGCCCCGCTCCTTGCGGAGTTTGCGGACCTTGACCAGGTTGACCAGGCTCTCCACATCCTTTTTGACCATGTCCAGGCCGATGAGCTCGTCCAGCTCCGCGAGGGCCTCCTCCAGAGTGGGGCGGGAGGGTTCCTCGGGGGGCTTTTCCTCTTTGCCGGAGGCGGAGGCGGTGTTCCCGGCAGGCTTCTCCGGTTCTCCGCCGCCGGTGACGGGGAGGGGGGACATGGGGTCTCCGGGGACGGGCTTGGAGGACGCGCCGAAGAAGTCGTCGAAGACGCCCCGGGTGCGGTCCCGGTTGATGACCTTGCTGAACTCGTCCATGAGGTCGTTGAGCTCCTTCCCGGCGTCCAGCCTGGAGGACGGGTCCTCCGGGAGGTACTGGTCCGGGCCCGGGGTCAGAGGAATGGGGGGAACGCCCGCTTTGTCACAGGCGTCGGTGAGCTGGCCGTAAAGGAGGGTGATGCGGCGGCTCTCGGCGAAGGAGAAGGAGCCGTCGTAGGCGGCGGAGAGCATGAGGAGGTTCTTCTGGACCTCGGCGAAGGTGCGGCTGTAGGTGTCGCCGCTGGCGGCGTCGGCCTGGACCATGCGCTGGAAGAACTCCGGGACGCCGACGGTGTAATTGGGATTGTTCCGATAGAAGGAGATGGCCTTCTCGAACTGCTCGGGGGAGAATTTGACCTGGCGGTCGGTGTAGAGCTGGTTGATGCCTATGACATCGCCGCCCCGGCCTCCGCTGGCGGCCCAGAGGCAGAGGGTGCAGGCGCGGAAGTAGGTGTCCACCTCCTGGGCGGTGACGTTCCGGTCCGGGGGGAGGCTCTGGCAGAAGTGGCCGACGCTCTCGGCGTAGTCCCGATGGAAGTTTTTGCTCATAGTTTCCTCCAGGTCCCCTAAGGGACCATAAGATTTTCCATATTATAGCATATGAGAGAGAGAACTGCAATAATGATTTTTGACTTTTAAAAGGGGGAGGGAACAAGTGACTGCGGATCAGCGGAGATGCCAAGGCAGGGGATCGGAGGCGGCGGGATGCTGTCTCGCAGGTTGGAGCGGGCATACAAGCTCAGAAATTGAAAAAGCGCAGAAGCCGCGTTTATGGCTTCTGCGCTTTTAAGTGCTTTTATGGTAGTTTTCTGTCGTCCTCTCGGAAAAACTGGCAGTTTACTCCACGCGCCCATTTGCACTGCAAGTAAGTGTCAGAGCGACTGGGCGTGTCCCGCCGCTGGGGCTGGAAAAAGTCGCATTCCCATAGGCTGTACGGCCAGAGGTATATTCGCTGTGCGAGTCAACGGACCAGTCACGATATATGCCCGCTTCAGCGGTGCTGGAATCTGCGCTGCTGGTGGTGCCATCATAGGTGAAAGTAGCATACAAAATATAGAAGAAGCACTTCCTGCCCAGAGGATCATAGTAAGTGTACTGTTTACTGTCCGCAGTCTGCGCCCGTGTGGCGCCGGAACTTGTAGTCGTTACAATAGCGTAAGAGCCGTCATCATAGTCGATCCGCTCTACAGTCGTATCGGTGCATTTCGCATAAGGCAGCAGCATATTGAAGAGCAGGAGTACCGCGACAACAGAAGCAGAAAAACGTTTCATTGTAAATCTCCCTTCGTTTTATCAGTCGTAATGCTTAACGGTAAATTCATGTTCTCCAGCAATAGGAAAGTCTTCTGGAATCCCATCCGCATAGTGCGTGGTTTCAATAGTGACGACCCCACCATTTGCAAACAGGTATCCTGCTATGCCTAAAGCCAGTACGATCAGTACGGATAATATGAGCAGCGTCATCCGAATCATACTGCGTTTTCGTTTGAGATATCTCGTCTGTTCTTCCTCGGGGACGCTTTCTGCCAGAGCTTTTGCGACCTTGAACGGCTCTCCAATTTCTGCATACAGCTGTGCCTCAGTGGGATTCACTGTCAGAGGGAACCGCTCTTTCAGCTCACATTTGAGACCTGCCAGAAGCTGACATCTGTGGTACTTTGGAAGTTCCAGCGCTTTGTCCACCGAATGGCAATAGCCGTCAATCGCACTTTTGCGGCTCAATCATGCTCACCTCCCATCAATCCGTCAAAGATGCCGGAGATCATGCGGTAGTCCTGCATGGTCTCCTCCAAATAGGCCCGTCCGGCATCGGTGACGGCATAATAGCTCCTGGCCCGGCCATCCACCACCTCGCTGCGGACGATCTCCACATATCCCTGCTCCTCCAAGCGGTAGAGTACCGGATAAAGTACGGAGATGGTAAATGCCCCGCCGCTGCGCTGCTTCATCATCTGAGAAATCTCATAGCCGTACATAGGTCCTTCAAGAAGCAGGCGCAGGACGAGCAGAGGACTGGTGGCACGCTTAAAATAGGCCAGGAAGGAATGTCCTGTGCTGTCCATTTTTTTCATTGTATTTCTCCTTCCAAATAGCATTATACAAAAATAAAATGATTTGTCAATATATAGCATTGACAAGTATGAGGGGCTGTGCTATTATGTCCATGGGACACTTGGAAATATATGGTGGGGGTGGTCGTCAGAATCGTTTAATAGTTGCTACCCGATTGTAAGGAGAACACAGATAATAAGAAAGGAGACGATAAGGATCAATCGAATCGATAGTTGTAACACCCCTGGAGCGAAGCCAATGCAGTTAGAGTACGGGGGGAGGACCTATATGGTTGAAAATATCAGCCACCTGCTGACTGTCGGCGGCGCGAAGCCGGAAGCGGGGCAGGATACGGTCGATACGGACGACTGGAAGCGCAACTCACCGGATTTCCTCACTCCGGCACAGAATCGGGCATTTTATAGCCGCCTTTTTACAGACGGAACGCTTGCCAATAACTCGACCAGTTGTGACGCCTACAGCAAGCTCACGCATCAGGCGGATTGTGCCATCGGCAGCTTCCTGGATGGAAATCTGTCGAAAGAAGAGCTGTCTGATCAGTTTGAATCCATGCTGGACAGCTTTATCAACGACTGTAACAAGGCCGGTTATCCCCATCCGCTCCTGTGCGGTTCCAAGTGGGTGGTCCAGTCCCAAACAGAATCTTTTTACAAAGAAATGCGCAATAAGATTCTTCAACTCGCCGTAAGCAGGAACGACGCGGAGGGCCAGCAATATGTCTCCGGCGGAAAGAGTTTTAACGGCGATTGGAAGTACTACAATTCTGATTACTACTATAAGACCGAGGACGCTCTTTCTGCGCTGACAGATGGCGTGACAACCTATACCAAGGACCGCCCGGGCTATGAGGACTTTGACCTCCAAGAGATTACGGCGAACTATACCCAGTATACCCCCAGAAACTTTAACTCCGCCTGGAACAACCGTTTTCCCCTGAACCAGCAGTGTCTGATGGACGAGAAGCAGGCTCCGCCCGAGGGCTTCAAGTGGTTCTACCAGAAAGGCGGCAGTTACGGAAAACAGCACCTTGTGATCGGCAAAATCTACCTTGACGAGCGGGAGGTGGAGCAGACGGTCCACCGCGCCCCCTTCGACCCCGCGAAGGATACCTCCGCCACCACCTGGGCCTCCTACCGGGACGCCAGCGGCAAGGAGCACCGCGTGAGCACGGACTTCCTCTTCGACGTGGACGGCATGGATAAGTATCTTGTTTCGGCGCTCCTGCAATTTACTGTCGATGACAAGGCCGGACAGATTGCGAACTGTTTTTTAACGAATTTTGCGGTCAATAGTGGAAACTGGTTGAGATCTGTCGATATACCAGCCATTGATTTGAGGGCTTAAAATAGCAAAAGGAGAAAACATAATGAAAAAGATAATTGCGTTGATGCTCAGCCTACTTATTACTATCTCAGTTGGGATTCCAACTGCGTCTGCCAGCTATTCAGAAGATGATTCGGTTATCGTAGATCCCACGGCTACAACTCCGCTTTATGCCCACGATATCGAGACAACAATCCCCATGTCAGCAGACCATGGAGATTCAATCTGCTTCGATTTGGCAGGAGGGCCTGTAGCAACAAGTTCTGCTGAGAGTCAAGATATTCCTGCTTTGGATATTTCCACTTACCAGAATCTTGACATTTCTAAGGCAATTAATGTAACCAGCGATTTGTTGCATAATTCTGGTGCAGAGATTACTTCCGCTGAAACGGAGGAAATTCCCTCAATGACAGCGATTGAAAATCAGGCACCTGTAGGAGTCCCTGAGATTTTAGTGGTGAACCCGGAGTCAAAGAAGGGTGATCAGTATACAACAGGAACTCTCTTTGCTATTTTGACAAGATTCAATAATGAAGATTTGTGCTATGATCCAGAAGGCGGTTCTATACATTTTATTCGTGACAATGATTTCCCTTTAGGATATATTGCGAAATATGATGATCCAAGTGGAAGCTGGGGTGGCTATTTAGTATTGATTTTTAATGCTGGCATATACCCCCTACAGTTCCATTTTCGTGACGACTTTGGAGCAAGAACTGAAACTATGTCCGTCGTCTTTGAGATTGTCCCGCGCGGCAACTTTGAGACAATTTCGGATAGTTTTTCGTCCGCTACAGAGACAAAAACATATCCAATCACTGTAGACTACTCTGTTGCAGATGAGTATTGTATTGGCGTTCTTCGCACTGGAAAGAGCGGTTTTTCCGTTTCTGTATATGATTCAAACGGAGATTTATACGGAAGGAATTATGCAGATGGACCGTTCTATCAGCAAGATATTTCGGGAAAAATTGACTTGCCAAAGCCTGATGGTGCAACCGGTGAGTACACGTTCCAAGTAGTTGTATCAAGTAAAGAATCGACATATGTTGATGGGGACTCCAGCTATAAGCTGGCTTATGGGGCAAAATCTCAGCAACGCTATTTCTTTGAAGATGTTACGGATAGTATGGAGTTGCCATATTATACTAAATTCCGCAACAGGCAGCAAAATATTCCAGAATATATAAATCGCACCACTAAAACGAGCGACTATGGGAACTACTACAGGTTTACTGCCAAAGGTACGGAAGTTGTAACTCTCGCCTCTACATACGGTTATTATCGCTTCAAAATCCTTCATGCAACTGAGTTCTTTACAATGTTTGATAGCGATGAATCACTTGCTCCCCCGCACCATATTGATGGTAATAACACTTCGTATATTTCAACAGCCGAACTGAACTTTGAAGCAGGGCAGACATACTATGTGGTTGTCTATGATCCTGAGCCCACAGCAATGAATAGCCGTGGCACCTACGAAATAATGGTTGGAGAGCGCAAGGTATTTCCTGCAGTTTATCAGCGTGAGATACCAAGTATGCCCGTCACAAGCGGAAATCAGTATTCGTTTAATTTTACTGTAACCGCACCAAATGGGCGTGCTGCATACGCTGAGTTTATCAGCTATTCAGCAAAAAGTTTGGGATGGGGAACCTATTATGATGCCTTAACGCCGGGGGCATATAATTGGCGCTTGAGTAGTTCCAAATATATAAAATTTGGCTATGAAAACGAAACAAATCCTCTTGTCAAAGCGAATGGACAGTGGGGACTTCGTTTTAAGCCAACGTCTACAGGAACTTACCCTGGCGCGACGCTGATCGTTCATTATTGGTATGAATTGGTATAAACTGTAGGTTTTCAATCTCCTTTCTGGATAACGATCCTACTGCACGGTGCCAAGCCGGTATTGATGGCGGGTTCTATTTTATCTATGAAACCGGCCCCAATGCTGGTAAGTTAGGTGGAGCGGCGCTGACTGCCAGTTTAACCACAAATTCTGACGCAAAGTAGGTGGGCGCACTTGGTAAATAACAATATCACGAATAGGGATTACAACATAACGTGGAAAGATGTCACGAATCGTGATGATGTCAGAAACCAAAAGTGGGAACAGTCAGGTATCGACCCTGAGTGGGTCGGGCACATATATGAATCCGAAGACGGTGTCATACAACTCGTCACGTTCAAGGGCGAGTATTATGCTGAAGTTGCACGGGCTATGAAGGAAGAGCTTGTGAAGGCGGGGATCATGGGCGCAAATCGGATCGATCCGGATGTTCCAAAGATCGAAAAGGACCAGTTAGAGTATCTTTGGAAGCATTACGACCCCAAGAATATGGACAGCGATACATACAGGAAGTTCGTTGACGATCTGATTCGACTGGGGATTCTCTCGAGCGAGGAGAGGAAGTATCTGCTCTTTGAGGACACTTTACCTGATCCCGGCGGCATAGCGATTGTTCCGGATACATTCATGGAACCTCCGTATGACTTTGACAGCTGCAAAGGCAATGTCTTTGAGTTAGCGCGGTTCCACGAGCAATTTGAATGGTGTGCGCCGGAAAGCTACAAGCACTATCGGAGTGCGCGGTCCTTGTCCTTCGGCAAATTGCTGAATGTCCTTCATCAAATGGGGATACGGTACTGACAAACGGAGAGCGGGGCGGGGCCGGACGGGTCCCGCCCCGCGCAGATGACAGGACCATTTAACAGTTGCCACCAGAATGCACAGATTATTGAGAAGAGATGATGAAGACTAATCAGATTATTCCTTTGATGATGAAGCGGATAGAATAGATTTGCCATACTATCAAAAAACAGAAACCTAAAACACCTGATTTTAGAAAGGATTAAACATGAGAAAGATATTATCGATACTTGTTTCGACAATAATGTTGTTCACCTTATCAGTAACAGCACAAGCATCGTCAATGGTAGAAGAACAATATTCTTCGGAAGTCTTGAGTGAGTATGACTATATTGAAGCGCTACAAAATAGTTCAACCGAGGATTTACAGGAAGTCGGCATAACTTGTGAAGATGTGACAGATATCGTTGAGGAATTTTATAAATCGCTTGATTTACGGGCAGCTTTACCAAATTCAAAATTAGAAGGACTTGGGTACACGCCCGAAGAAATTGAAATATTGCGAAATTATGGAAGAGGAGCTAGACTGTCAAGTATAGATTTCCGCGCCATAACAGGTACGTGTACGGGTAGAATTACAAAAAATTCCTTTAGTACAAGAAATGTACAGTTCACCTATAGTTGGGAATGGGATAAGTGTCCAATAATGACATTGACGGATTCTGCTGCAGTGAGATGGTTAGCATACGATGTTCAAAGCTATACAATCAATGTAAATAAGACAAGCGCTACTGCAACGATTGATTACTATTATGGAAATTCTTTTAGTTACTCTGATGCGGCGTCGTTTGAGCCAAATCTCGATTTTAATAGTGTAAACGCCCAATTTCCAATGATTCAAACAAAATATCTACCTAATATCGTAGCTGAAATTGATTACTATGCAAAAGCAGGAAGAGTCACGGTTAGTGTGGAATTACCATATGGGACGAGCAACAGCATCCATAATATAAAGGTAGCTGGACTGTATGGACATACGACTTTAGGCATCGGCGCTCCTTCTCTCGGCGTAAGTATTCCAGCATCAGTTTCAATTAGTTTTACGGGTCATACGGCAATTGACGCTATAGCAGGAAGACAAGCTGTGATTAAATCGTCTGGTGTTACGTATATTTAATTTAAAAGGTCTCCGCTCGAAACAGAGCGGAGACCTTTTTATTTTTTATTTGAATTTATTATACATGTGCATATAATCATTACTAAACAAATTAAAAAGGTACAAAACTGAACTTCTCGCACAATCAAATCTGTTCCCAAAAAAGGATAGAAGTTAAACATCCCACCTAAAAATAGTACAATAATTACACCAATTAGCGCAATAAATACGATGTGGAATTTTTTCATAAATAAACCTCCATATATATTTAGGGTCTGCTGAAAAAGTCAAACTGGATGAATATATGCAGTTTTAGGGCGAAGGCAGATTGAAAAATATACAGCTTCCAACAACTTGGACTCCACCCAAAACTTTCTGAGGAGATTAAACGGAACTAATTCAATAAAGAACAGGCTATTTTCCCGTCTAATCGCGCATATGCACTACTTATACAAGTTTTTCAGGAGGTCCTATTTAGATTATTATATCATTATCTCTTGTAAATTGCAAGCGGATATGTAAGAATCATATGAAAATCATCACCATCTACACTGATAGCGCCTGCCCCGGGGCTAAAGGGCAGAAGACACTCCCCTGCACCCGCCCAAAATTCACAGAAACTTCCTTGACGAAAGGCCCCGGAAGGGGTAGAATGCTCTATAATTCACGTCAATGCCGCCCAAGGGCGGCGGAGGAGGAACAACTGTGGAAATCTCACGGGTAACGATGAAGAAACTGATGGCGCTGATCGCCTTTGCGGTACTGCTCCTGGTGGGGGCACAGCATCTCAGGGAGGTCCTGGGCGTCCTGGGAGCCCTGTGGGGAGTCTTCTCACCGCTGACCATCGGACTGGCGCTGGCCTTTGTGCTCAACGTGCCCATGCGGGGACTGGAAGGCCTGTTTCTTCGGATCAGGAAACCGAAAAAAGGAAAAAAGGAGCCCTCCGCCGGGGGCGTCCGGGCGGCGGCGCTGCTGGGGACCTTCGTGCTTTTGGCGGTGGTCATCGCCCTGCTGGTGCTGGTGATCGTGCCCCAGCTGGCAGAGAGCGTCAAGGGGCTGGTGGGACCCGTGCGCTCCGCCTTCACCCGGGCGGTGGAGTGGGGGGAGAGGCAGTTCGCCGCCTACCCGGAGATCGCCGCATGGCTGGGGGGGCTGACCGTGGATTGGAAGAGCCTCCTCGGAAATATGGTGGACTTTGTCTCCAGCGGCTTCGGCAGCGTGGTCAGCTCCACCATCTCCGCCACCAAGAGCGTGGCCGGCGCGGTGAGCACCGCTTTCGTGGCGCTGGTGTTCGCTATCTACGTCCTGCTCCAGAAGGAGAAGCTGGGCCTCCAGTGCCGCAAGACGCTGTATGCCCTCCTGCCCAAGGCCGGGGCGGACCGGATCGTAGAAGTCTGCCGCCTGAGCCACCGGGTGTTCTCCAGCTTCATCACCGGGCAGTGCGTGGAGGCGGTGATATTGGGGGCCATGTTCTTCGTGGTCATGACCGTCATCCGGATGCCCTACGCCCTGCTGGTGGGGTGCTTCATCGCCGTGACGGCCCTGATCCCCATCGTAGGCGCGTTCATCGGGTGCGCGGTGGGTGCGTTCCTGCTCCTGATGATCTCTCCCATGCAGGCGCTGGCGTTCGTGGTGCTGTTCCTGGTCCTCCAGCAGGTGGAGGGGAACCTCATCTACCCCCATGTGGTGGGTTCTTCCGTGGGCCTGCCCTCCATCTGGGTCCTGGCGGCGGTGAGCACCGGCGGCAGCCTCATGGGCGTGGCGGGGATGCTCCTCTTCATCCCCCTGACCAGCGTGGTCTACACCCTGTTCCGTCAGCTCGTCTACCAGCGGCTGAAGGAGAAGGGCGTCAGGGTGAAGTGATGGATATCCTGGGTCTCCTGGAGCTCCAGGGGAGGCTCTTCCTGCTGATGGGGGTGGGGATGTTCCTCCGGCGGCGTCTGCTGAGCGAGGCGTTCCAGAAGGGGCTGACGGACCTCATTGTGGACCTGATCCTGCCGTGTAGCATTCTGACCGCCTTCGGCACCGAGCCCAGGGAGGACCTGCTGAGAAGCGTCCTCTTCACCCTGGTCCTCTCCACCATCATTCAGATCGGGTGCGCCCTCATCGCGGCGGCGCTCTTTCGGCGCAGTCCAGCCAACCGGCGGCCCGTGCTCAGCTACGGCACCATCTGCTCCAACGCCGGGTTCCTGGGCACCCCGGTGGCGGAGAGCGTCTTCGGGCCGGAAGGGGTGCTCTTAGCGTCGGTGTTCCTCATCCCCCAGCGGGCCTTTATGTGGACCCTGGGGGTGTCCTACTTCACCAAGGGCGGCGGACACGGGTGGAAGAAGGTCCTCACCAACCCCTGCATTCTGGCCGTCCTGGCGGGGACGGCCCTCTGGGCGGCGCGGATGGACCTGCCGCCGGTGCTGGACGGCGCGGTGCGCTCCCTGGGCTCCTGCAACACGGGGCTGAGTATGCTCCTCATCGGGATGCTCATGAGCGGTTTTCACTGGCGGGACCTGGCGGACCCGGGTATCCTGTGTTTCTGCGGGGTGCGGCTGGTGCTGATCCCCTTCCTGACCCTCGCGGGATGCCGCATCTTCCACGCGGAGGCCCTGGCCTCCCAGGTGTCCCTCCTGCTGACGGCCATGCCCGCGGCGGGCACCACCGCCGTCCTGGCCGCCAAGTATGGCGGCGACGCGGAGTTTGCCGCCGGGTGCATCACCGCATCCACCTTCCTCTCGATGATTACCATCCCCCTGTGGTGCGCCGCGGCCCTTTGAGATGTGCAAAGGGCTGCGGCCGTTGCTTTTTTATACAAATCCGGCAAGGGCGTTTTGTTGGAAATAATAAAAAGTTTGGGAATTCATGGAATGTATAGTAAAGGAACTTGACAATTTTTGCTGAAAATGATATGATGACCCAGCATTATCTGCGGGAAGCTTTATCGGCGAAGGCCACCGGTGGCCTTTCTTGTCACGTACCGTGACAAGAAAACCTCTAAAAACCATAGTTTATGGGTCATTTAGCATTCGGAACTGTTGCCTACGCGGATAAAAATTTTCTAAAGAGTGCATAAAAATTAATCAAGGAGATGTAAGGATGAAAAAAAGAAGCACCAGATTTCTTGCCCTGGCCCTGGCTGTTATGATGCTGGCCCTCACCGCCTGCGGCGGCGGCGGGGATAGCAGCACCCCCGGCGGCGGCGACAAGACCCCCGCCACGGACAACAACACCCCCGGCACCGGCAGCCAGACCCCCGCCTCCACGGAGGGCGACACCCAGGTGTTCAATGTCAGCACCAAGAGCTTCGGCAACAACTACGACGTGCAGGACATGGGCTGGCGCTGGATGATGGGCGACTGCTATGAGGGGCTCTACCGCAACGTGGCGGACGAGTCCGGCGAGCACTTCATCCTGGCCGGCGCGGAGAGCGTGGACGTCAGCGAGGACGAAACCGTCTACACCTACCACCTGCGCAAGGACGCCAAGTGGTCCGACGGCCAGCCTGTCACCGCCCACGACTACGAGTACGGCTGGAAGCGGCTGGAGAACCCCGAGTACGGCTACAGCTACGCTTCTTTCCTCTACAACGTGGTGGGCGCTGAGGAGTACAACAAGGGCACCGGCTCCGCAGATGACATGAAGGCCGTGGCCCTGGACGACTACACCTTCGAGGTCACGCTGAAGGTGCCCGATCCCACCTTCGAGGCCAAGCTGGTGGCAACCCCCTGCTACCCTACCCGGGAGGACATCGCCGAGGCCGCCGGGGACCAGTGGGGCAAGGACTGGAAGCTGTGCGTCTACAACGGCCCGTTCTGCATGAGCGAGCTGGTGGAGGACAACAAGATGGTCTGGACCAAGAACCCCCACTACTGGGATGCGGACAACACCCACCTGGAGACCATCAACTGGTACATCGTCACCGAGGACTCCACCGCCTCCACCATGTTCGACAACGGTGAGCTCGACCAGCTCCAGCCCACCGGCGACTACACCGTCAAGTACGCCTCTGCCGCCGAGGCCGGCGAGCTCCAGCGCCGGGAGACCGACTATCCCGGCTGCATCGGCTTGACCTTCAACTTCGCCGGAAACGACCCCTCCGGCCTCATGGGCAACGCCAAGATCCGCAAGGCCATCTCCTACTGCATCGACCGCGAGGAGATCATCGAGGCCATCTACGGCCGCTATAAACCCGCCTACGGCTACGTCAACCCCGCCATCACCTTTGAGGGCGAGAGCTACCGCGCCCAGGTCGGTGAGATCATCTACGACGAGTACCTGGAGTACAACAACAACCCCGAGAAGCTCCAGGCGCTGTTCCAGGAGGGCCTGGACGAGCTGGGCGTCACTACTCCTATCTCCGACATCACCCTCTCCTTCCTGGCGGTCAGCAATGCCAGCAACACCGCTGAGTACGAGTACATGCAGCAGACCATCCAGAACAAGCTGGGCTTGACCTTCTCCCTGGACACCGTGGGCGACAGCGCCATGTTCCGCTCCCGCCGGGATGAGGGCTCCTTTGACATCATGACCAGCGGCTGGTACTCCGACTACAACGATCCCATGGACTTCCTCTACACCATGTACACCGACTCCTACGGTGCCATGATGGGACACTACAGCAACCCCAAGGTGGACGAGCTGCTCGACTCCCTCACCGGCGAGACCGACCGCGCCAAGCGTCTTGCCACCTATAAAGAGGTGGAGGAGATTATCCTCCTGGAGGACGCCGCCCTGGTGCCCATCTACTACGCCACCAAGGACGTGTTCCTCCAGAATTGGGTGAAGGACTACCGCACCAGCTCCTTCGGCGCCAGCGCGGAGCTCTACATCACCTACATCGAGGGCCGGGGGAACTAAGCCGCTTCCCAAAAGCCGGTTTCTAAAGAAAGACGACTTCGCGGGAGGGCCTATTTCCACAAATAGGCCCTCCTGCCAGTGAAAGGGAGGTATTCCATGGCAAAATATATGCTGCGGCGCCTGGTGGAGCTGGTCATCACGGTCTTCCTCATCGCCACGGCCACCTTCTTCCTCCTGGAGGCGGTGCCCGGCGACGCCCTCAGCGAGCGGGCCGACAAGCTCCCCGTGGAGAGCCGCACCGCCCTCTACGAGCGCTACGGGCTGGACAAGTCCATGATGGAGCGCTACGTGCTGACCATGAAGCGCATGTGCAGGGGCGATTTCGGCGAGTCCTTTGTCTATGCCGGGCAGACCGTCACCGGCCTGATCCGCGACCGCCTGCCCGTCTCCGCCCGCCTGGGCCTCCAGCAGATGCTGCTGGGCGTGTCGGTGGGGCTGCTGCTGGGCATCCTGGCGGCCACCAGGAGGGGCACCATCGTGGACTATCTGGTGGTGGGGCTCAGCGTGCTCCTCATCTCCATCCCCCACCTGGTCTTCGGCCTGATGCTGCAAAAGATCTTCGCCGGGAGCCTGCGATGGTTCCCCACCATCGGGTGGCCCTCCGGCAGCGAGCTGTGGCTGGGCGGGTGGAAGTACACCGTGCTCCCCACCCTCACCGGGGCCTTCAGCTACATAGCGAGCTACGCCCGGCTGATGAAGACGTCCCTCCTGGACGTCATCAACCAGGACTACGTCCTCACCGCCGAGTCCAAGGGCCTCAGCCGCGCGGCGGTGGTGCGCAAGCACATGCTGCGCAACTCCTTCATCCCCGTCATGACCCAGCTGCCCATGTCGGTGGCCATGTGCATCACCGGGTCCTTCTTTATCGAGAGCATCTTCTCCATCCCCGGCATCGGGCAGTACTTCGTCACCGCCGTCCACAACCAGGACCTGGCCATCGTGCTGGGGGAGACGGTGCTGCTGTCCATCCTGTACGTTGCGGTGATCTTTATCACGGATATCTGCTACGCCCTGGTGGACCCGCGCATCTCCATGCCCGGCGTGAGCAAATAGAAAGGGGAGGCGTGTATGCAGACTGAAAAGAACGCGGCCGCGGCGCTGTCCACAGAGGACTTCAAGGTCGTAGGCTTCACCCAGGAGGAGGCCAACCGCATTGAGCGGCCCACCATCTCCTACTGGCAGGACGCCTGGCGGCGGCTGAAGAAGAACCCCATCGCCATGGCGTCCCTGGCGGTACTGGCGGTGCTGATCGTGCTGGCCGTCATCGGCCCCGTAATCCGGGGCTACGACTACGTGACCATGAACGTGCCCGAGAAGAACCAGGGCGCGAGCGCCCAGTACTGGTGGGGCACCGACGCCCTGGGCCGGGACCTCTTCTCACGCGTGTGGGTGGGGGCCCGGGTGTCCATCCTGGTGGCCCTGGTGGCCACGGTGCTCAAGCTGGTCATCGGCGTGCTCTACGGCGCGGCCATGGCCCACTTCGGCGGCTGGGTGGACGACATCATGATGCGCATCATCGAGGTGCTCAACTCCCTGCCCCATCTCCTTTTGACAATCCTTGTGATGATGATTCTGGGCAACAACATGTTCGCCCTCCTGGTGGCGCTGAGCATGACCGCCTGGTGCGCCACGGCCCGACAGGTCCGGGGCATGATCAAGCAGCTCAAGGAGTCGGAATACGTCTATGCGGCGGAGGTCCTGGGGGCCTCGCCCATGCGCATCATCCTCAAGCACTACGTGCCCAACATGCTGGGCATCCTGATCCTCAACGCCTCCACCGCTATCCCGGGGTTCATCTTCACCGAGGCGGGGCTGAGCTTCCTCGGCATCGGCCTGACCGCGCCGGACATCAGCCTGGGCGTGCTCATCTCCCAGGGGCAGGCGACCATGGACTTCTATCCGTCCCAGCTCTTTTTCCCCTGCGCGGTGCTGTGTGTGATCGTGATGGCGTTCAACCTGCTGGGCGACGGCCTGCGGGACGCTCTGGACCCGCGTCTGCGGCAGTGATGGGGGAGGTCTGAAATGAACGACGTGAAAAACATCCTGGAAGTCAAGCACCTGCGGGTCTCCTTCCACACCTACGCCGGGGAGGTCAAGGCGGTGCGGGACGTATCCTTCTCCCTCCAGCCCGGGTCTGCCCTGGCCATCGTGGGGGAGTCGGGCTGCGGCAAGTCCGTCACCGCCAAGAGCGTCATGGGGCTGGTGAAAAAGCCCCAGGGCGAGGTCAAGGAGGGCAGTGAGATCCTCTACAACGGGGAGAACATCCTCCAGTACACCCCTAAGCAGTGGCAGCACTACAAGGGCGGCGAGTGCGCCATCATCTTCCAGGACGCCTTGGCCGCCCTCAACCCCACCATGCGGGTGGGGAAGCAGATCATGGAGAACCTCATGGGCCACAAGCACATGGGGCGCGCTGAGGCCCAGAAGGAGGCCGTGGAGATGCTCCGCCTAGTGGGGATCCCGGAGCCGGAGAAACGGGTCAGGCAGTACCCCCACCAGTTCTCCGGCGGGATGCGCCAGCGGGTGATGATCGCCATCGCTTTCGCCTGCGACCCGAAGATCCTCATCTGCGACGAGCCCACCACCGCGCTGGATGTGACCATCCAGGGACAGATCCTAGACATCATCAAGCGCCTCATGAAGAAGAACAACACCTCGGTCATCATGATCACCCACGACCTGGGCGTGGTGGCCAACATCGCCCAGGAGATCGCCGTCATGTACTCTGGCATCATCGTGGAGCGGGGCGCCTGCCGGGATGTGTTCTACCGGCCCCGGCACCCCTACACCTGGGCCCTGCTCCAGTCCGTGCCCCGGCTGGACCTGGAGAACAAGCAGGTGCTGGCCTCCATCCCGGGCACGCCGCCGGACCTGCTGAATCCTCCTGTGGGATGCCCCTTCTCCACTAGGTGCCAGTACTGTATGCCAGTGTGCAAGAACCGGATGCCTGAGAATACCGATTTCGGCGGGGGGCACAGCGCGGCCTGCTGGCTGCATCACCCCATGGCGCCGAAGGTGGACATGCCCGACCGGAAAGGAGATGTGTGATGAGCCGGGAAAAAGAGGTGCTCCTCTCTGTCAAACACCTGAAGAAGTACTTTAACGTGGGCCGGGGCAGCGTGCTCAAGGCCGTAGACGACGTCTCCTTCGACATCTACAAGGGGGAGACCCTGGGCATGGTGGGGGAGTCCGGCTGCGGCAAGACCACCTGCGGCCGGGTGTGCATCGGCCTCTACGGCAAGACCGATGGTCAGGTCCTCTACCGGGGCAAGGACGTCCACGCTATCACCGGGAAGGACCGCCACGCCTTCAAAAAGGACGTGCAGATGGTCTTTCAGGACCCCTACGGCTCCCTGGACCCCCGCATGACCGTGGCGGAGATCATTGCCGAGGGCCTGGATATCCACCACATCGCCAAGACCACCCACGACCGGCAGGAGCGCATCTATGAGCTCCTGGAGCTGGTGGGCCTCAACCGGGAGCACGCCAACCGGTTCGTCCACGAGTTCTCCGGCGGACAGCGCCAGCGCATCGGCATCGCCCGGGCCCTGGCTGTGGACCCGGAGTTCCTGGTGCTGGACGAGCCCATCTCCGCCCTGGACGTGTCCATCCAGGCCCAGGTGGTCAACCTCCTCATCGACCTGCAAAACCGGATGGGGCTGACCTACCTCTTCGTGGCCCACGACCTGTCCATGGTCAAGCACATCTCCGACCGGGTGGCGGTGCTGTACCTGGGCTCCTTGGTGGAACTGACCACCTCGGAGGAGCTCTACTCCCACCCTATGCATCCATACACCCAGGCCCTGCTCTCGGCCATCCCCATCCCGGACCCGGACGTGGAGCAGGCGAGGGACGAAGGGAAGATCCGCCTGGAGGGTCAAGTGCCCAGCCCCATCGACCCGCCCCCGGGCTGCAAGTTCCAGGGCCGGTGCCGGTACGCCACAGAGCGTTGCCGACAGGAGGCCCCCGCCCTCCGGGAGTACGGCAGCGGCCACTTCGCCGCCTGCCACCGCTGCGCAGAAGAGCAGGGGTGACGATGGACTGGCTGAGGGACCTCGGCAAGGCTCTTTTGCTGGGCCTCGCTGGGGCTGCGGTGGTGTTACTTACGGTGCTGGGCATCGGGTCCATCGCCGGAGGCCTCTCCGGCGGTCTGGAGGCCGCCAAGACCGTGCTGCTCATGACCGGCTCTATGGGGATGTTCCTCCTGGCGGGGATGCTGCTGGTCAAGGGGAAAAAGCCGGAGGCCCTCTCCAACAGCAGCGGCTGGCGCAGGCACTTTCGCGCCGCCGGTGTGAAGACGGTGCTGGCCGCCGGGTGCCTGGCGTTCGTCCTAGCGGCGGCGGCAGCGGACTGGCTGCTGCGGCTTGGGTGAGCCCCGCATGACAGAAAGACAGCTCTGCGGTTTGCGTATGCAGACTGCAGAGCTGTTATTCGCGTGGGCGGATATTTCATGCCTTTTTTAATGGGATACCACCTATTGGAGGGTGCGCCTGGGCCGCGCCCTACGGATCGGGGTGGGTCTGGCCGTTGTCCTCTTCGTTTTTGATGTGCATCTCCTCCACTTTCTCCAGCGCCGCCCGGAGCATCAGGATGGCCTCCATCATGTCCTCTTTGCTGTACTTCTCGTGGAGGATCAGGTCTTCCATGAATGTGATCGTTTCGCTGACGTCGCCCATAAGGATGGCGTAGAGCTTTTTGTGGATGTCTTTCATAGGTAAAGCACCTCCTGTTTGATACTTCTATTTTAATACTGATAAGTCTTAAAATCAAGAAAAATTTTTAGTAATATGCTATTTTGGTCATAATAGCCGTGGAGGAAGGGCATATGACCTTAAATAGGATACGAGATTTGAGACAAGACGCTGATTTAAACCAAACTGAGGTCGCAAAAATTTTAGGGACTTCACAGACGGTCTATTCCCGCTATGAATGTGGGAAATTGGACCTACCGCTTCGCCATCTTGTTGCGCTCTGCAAATTCTACAAAGTTTCCGCCGACTATATCCTCGGCTTCACCAACGACCCCAACCCCGCCAAGCTGAAATTCAAATGACAGGAACTCCCCGCCGGACCAGATGCCCGGCGGGGAGTTTTGATTTGTGTTGGGATTTATCGTCTATCGAAATAGTCCTGTTGACGAGCGGGCGCACAATGTGCGCCCCTACACGGGTGCGTCACTCTCCAAAGAGGAATTGATTCCTCCAATAATACTGTAAGGACAGGAAATCCTGAAACCTCGCTTCCCGCTCCTGGGGAACGGCGTCGGAAAAGACCCCGTCCACCACATAGCACCCGTTGGTTGTGACCACGGGGAAGGTGCCGGAGAAAGCGTCCATAGCCTGGAGGTACGCCGAACCCTGCCAGCCCATCTGCTGGAAGGCCAGATTCATCAGGTAGCAGGGCGAGACCGTGGGGCCCTCGCCGGAGAAGTCCGACCCGAGCACCGTCTTCGCCGCCTCGTTGGCCCAGATGAGATAGCGGGTGGTGTAATGGGTGCGGAAGCCCGCCTCCGTGCCCGGGTCGATGTCCAGGCCCAGCTCCTGGTAGTAGGCGTTGGCGTCGCCCATCCAGGGGAGGTGGTCGCTGAAGAGGATGAGCACCACCGGGTCCGGATCGCTCCGCAGCTTGTCCACCAGCTTCATGAGCTCCACATCACTGTCCATGATGAGGTCCATATAGTTGTTCATGGCGTTCCGGCACCCCTCGGAGTAGTCCCCGGTGAGGTACTCCACACCGCCGTCATAGGACGCCGTGTCATAGGGCCCGTGGCTCTGGATGTTCAGAGTGAAGGAGAAGTAGGGCTTGCCGGTGGACTTGTTTTTCACGAAGTCATTGTAGACCTCCGGCAGGAGCACCCCGTCCTCGGGGAGGTAGGCCGTGGTCAGATTCTCATAGTCGCCCTCCAGGTAGCGGAAACGCTCGAAACCAAGGTACTGGTTGATGTTCTGCCGGTTGTAGAACCACTGGTAATAGGGGTGGCTGCCCTCCACGGTGTAGCCCTGGTCCCTCAGGTACCAGAGGTGGGAGTTGGCCGGGGCGCGGAAGTTTTTCAGCTGGTAGTTCCCCGTCAGGAAGCACCGTTCACTGTCCACCGTGCCCCCGGCGAAGATGTTGGTCAGGAGGTCCCCGGTATAGCTCTCCGCCTCCAACTGGTGATAGAGGTCGTAGCCGCTCACGTCCAGGCCGGGGATGCCGTACCGGGAGAAGTCCACGTAGGCCTCCCGCATGAAGGAAAGGATGTTGACCTTCTTGTCCGCCGGGATGTCCGCGTCCTGGTAAGCGCCCAGGACCTGTTTTGCCCGCTCCTCGCTGTAGCCAGGGGGAGGGGTTTCCACAAATTCACTGATACTGTGGAAAAAGGGGTAGAAAAACCCGTGGGAGATATAGTTCTGGGTGGCGCTCCAGCGGTTGAGGTACTCATAGTTTTCCACAGCGTCATAGGCTTTCTTGTTGAGATACGCCGGGCTCACCGCGCCGCAGACCAGCGCCACCGCCCCCAGGACGATGAGCCGTTTTTTCCAGCCCCCCAGCCGTCCCCGGGCGAGGAAGCAGAGCGCCGCCGTGCCCAGCGCCAGGCACACCAGCGCGAAGACCATCCGCTTGTCGATGAAGAGGTTATAGTGCTGTTCGACCGTCATGGCCTTGGCCTCCCGGAGGACCAGCATATCCTCGAAGTAGAGGGGGTCGTCCCGGAACTGGAGCTTGAAATAGTTGCCCAGGCTGAACCCCAGCGAGACCCCGCCTCCGGCGAGGAATGCGCTCCAGGCCCGGCCAAACACTCCATAGAAGAGGAACGTCACAAGCACCACCGGCAGTACGTTCATCACCAGGATGCGCCCCGACCGGAAATACCCCTGGAACGCTCCCCAGGAGTAGGGGCCGTAGGCGAACAGCAGCAGCACCAGCCCCATGCATACCGACGCGCAAAACAGCGTCACCGGCGGCGTCAGGGCGTAGACCGCCCGCTTCCACTCCGGCCACACCGGGTCTGTCTTCTTGCGGAACAGGAAAAAATGAAACATAGTTGATCCCTCTTTTTTTCGGTGTCCCTTCTTTTTTTCTTTGCCGCAGCGTTAAGAAAATGTGCCAGTGGCACATTTTTAGCGTAGGCCGAGCGGCTATGCCGCGAGGAGGGAACTATCTTGACTAAAGCATAGCTCCAAATCATCTCCAGTTTTGAAAGAAAAAAGAAGCAAAAAAAGAAAAACTTTTTGTCCTCCCTCTCCAGGCTCTGCGCAGCCAGGAGCCCCGCACGGTGACGGGACTCCTGGTGCTTTACGTTATGGATTATACCGGGTCGCGGGATATTATGCAAGGGGGTGGTTTCTTAGGATTTCTTTATTTTTTCCCGCGGCCGCTCTGTTTTAGCAGGGTCTCGTGGGTCAGGACCATCAAAATCAGGATCGCCAGCAGGTAGAAGGGGAGGAGCGCCGCTGTGATATGGTTGGCAATCAGCCCGAAGAGGGGCGGCATCAGGCAGGTGCCCGCGTAGGCGCTGGCCATCTGGACGCCGATGATGGCCTGGGACCTGTCCGCGCCGAAGTGGTCCGGCGTGGAGTGGATGATGCAGGGGTAGATGGGCGCACAGCCCAGGCCGATGAGGAGCAGTCCCGCCAGGGCGGCGTATTCCCCCAGGGGCAGGAGGAAGGCCGCGATTCCAGCCGCCGCGATGCCCTCGCCCAGCCGGACCATCTGCGGGCCGCTGAGCTTCATGGTCAGAAACCCGCTCAGCGCCCGGCCCGCGGTGATGCCGATGAAGAAGAGACTCGCAAACCCCGCCGCCGCCTCCGAGGACACGCCCTTTTCCAGCACCAGGTAACTGCTGGCCCACAGCCCCGTGGTCTGCTCCACGGCGCAGTAGCAGAAGAAGGTCACCATCACCGCCTTGGCTCCCGGGATGCGGACGATCTGACCCATGGTCAGGGCCTTGGGCGCGGTCTCCTCCTTCCCGGCCTCCGCCGGGGACTTCCAGAGGGGGAGGCTCAGCACCAGTACCGCCGTCAGCGCCGCCTGGAGCAGGGCGATGATCCGGTAGCCCATGTTCCACCCGAAGCCGCCGGTGAGGGCATAGCCCATGATATACGGCCCCAGGGAGGCCCCTACGCCCCACATACAGTGGAGCCAGCTCATGTGGCGGCTGGCGTAGTGGAGGGCTACGTAATTGTTGAGGGCCGCGTCTACGCTCCCCGCGCCCAGGCCGTAGGGCACGGCCCAGAGGCAGAGCATCCAGAAGGACCCGCTGACGGAGAAGCCGAAGATGGCCGCCGCCGTCATGGCCACGCTGATGGCCGTCACCTTCCCGGCTCCCAGGAGCCGGGTGAGGCGGTCGCTCTGGAGGCTGGAGACGATGGTCCCCACTGCCACGATCATGGAGATCACCCCGGCGCAGGAGACCGGGACGCCGAACTGGACGTACATGGACGGCCACGCCGCACCCAGGAGGGCGTCGGGGAGGCCGAGGCTGATAAAAGAGAGATAAATTACGGATAGTAATAGCTGGATCATGGCGAATGCCTCCGAATTCCAAAAACAGGGGGCTCCGCAGTCTGCCACCGTGCGGTGGTGTCAGACGGGCAGAGCCTCCCGTAGCGAGAATCAAAAGTTTTTCTTCTCTTGCTTCTTCTCTTCTTTGTCCACAAAGAAGAGAAGAAGGAAAAGCTTATTCCTCCACCGCAGTAATGGCGATGTGGAGCTCGTCAAGCTGCTTCTGCTCCACCGTGGAGGGCGCGCCCATGAGGAGGTCCTGGGCGTTCTTGTTCATGGGGAAGGGGATGATCTCCCGGATGGATTCCTCGCCCGCGAGAAGCATGACGATCCGGTCCACGCCGGGGGCGATGCCCGCGTGGGGCGGCGCGCCGTAGCAGAAGGCGTTGTACATGGCGGGGAACTTCGCTCGCACGTCGTCCTCGCCCAGTCCCACCAGCTGGAAGGCCTTGATCATGATCTCCGGGTCGTGGTTCCGCACCGCGCCGGAGCTCAGCTCCACGCCGTTGCACACGATGTCGTACTGATAGGCGGTGATGGTCAGGGGGTCCACCTCGCCGGAGATGGCCTTGTCCAGGACCGCCGCGCCGCCGTTGGGCATGGAGAAGGGGTTGTGGCAGAACTCCAGCTCGCCGCTCTCCTCGCCGATCTCGTACATGGGGAAGTCCACGATCCAGCAGAAGGCGTACTGCTCCTTGTCCATATGCTCGGGGCAGAGGAGGCCCAGCTTGCTGCGCAGGACGCCGGCGGTCTTCTGGGCGTCCCGCTTTTTGCCCGCCGTAAGGCCCACGAAGCATCCGGGGGTAAGGCCCAGAGCCTCCACGACCTGCTCCTTGCGCTCCGCAACAAACTTGCTGATGCCGCCCACCAGCTCGCCCTTGTCGTCCAGACGGAACCAGTAGGCTTTCTTCCCGGACTGGACCTCCACGTCGGTGCAGAGCTTGTCGATCTGTTTGCGGGCGGCGGTGAAGTTCGTGACCACCACGGCCTTGACCGTGTTCCCGGCGAAGGGCTCGAAGCCGCAGCCGGCGAGGAGCGCGGTGGCGTCCTGGACGGTCAGGTCAATGCGCAGGTCCGGCTTGTCGGAGCCGTAGGTCTCCAGGGCGTCGTTGTAGGCGATGCGCCGGAAGGGGGCCCCGGAGGCCCGGCTGTAGGTCCCGTACTTGGCGAAGATTGGCGGGAGCACGTCCTCCATGACGGCGAACACGTCGTCCTGGCTGGCGAAGCTCATCTCCATGTCCAACTGGTAGAACTCGCCGGGGGAGCGGTCGCCCCGGGCGTCCTCGTCCCGGAAGCAGGGGGCAATCTGAAAATACTTGTCGATTCCGGAGGCCATTAAGAGCTGCTTGAACTGCTGGGGGGCCTGGGGGAGGGCGTAGAACTTGCCGGGGTGCTTGCGGGCGGGGACCAGGTAGTCCCGTGCCCCCTCGGGGGAGGAGGCGGTGAGGATGGGGGTGGTAATCTCCAGAAAGCCGTGGTCCGTCATGGCGGCGCGGATGGCCGCCACCACGTTGCAGCGGAGGATGATGTTGTTTTTCACCTCGGGGTTTCTCAAATCCAGGAAGCGGTACTTCAGGCGCAGGGATTCGTCGGCCTCCCGGCTGCGGCCCACCTGGAAGGGGAGCTCGTTGAACTGACAGCGGCCTAATACCTCGATCTTCTCCGGGACCACCTCGATCTCGCCGGTGGGGAGGTTCGTATTCTTACTGCTCCTCTCCCGGACCGTGCCCTCCACGGAGATGGTGGATTCCTTGTTGAGCCCGTGGATGATATCCATCATCTCCTCGGTCTCGATGACCACCTGGGTGGTGCCGTAGAAGTCCCGGAGGATCACAAAGGCGAAGTTCTGCCCCACCTCCCGGACGTTCTCCATCCAGCCGGAGAGCTTCACCTGCTGTCCCACATGCTCCAGCCGGAGCTCGTTGCAGGTATGGGTGCGGTTTTGTGTCATAGATTTCAATCCTTTCGGTATAGTAATTGTGATATATTACAGTTAGGCGCTTTTTGGATGCCTCAGCTTCCGTTAGTCTCTGCTGGGGGAGTTTCGCGCCTCCGGGCGCGAGTTCCTTTGCCCTCGGCGGCAAAGGAACCAAAACGCCGCCGAACCTACGGTTCGGACTCCCTTTTTTTGTCCTCTGCGGCGGCTCATTCTGTGAGAAAAAGCCCCCGAATGGCTGCACGCTCCCCTGGTGAGATTGGTAGAATGTTATACTCCGCCTCGCCGGCCCTCCATGTAGGACTCCCTGCCGGACTGCCCTGCGGATGCGTACTCCTCTGCCGCTGAATCTCTGCCTGCCGCTGAACCTTGCATGTGCAGGTTTCTTCCTGATTTACGTCCCGGCGCTCTCACCCAGGAGCCGCGCCATCATATCCGCCACCCACTGCTCCTGGTCCGCTGTGGTGACGCGCCAGGTATCCCCGTCGAAGGACATCTTCAGCTCCCCAAAGAAATTGTCAAGACGGAGCATGAAGCCGGACCCGGTGCCTCCCTTGACAGGAACGTCCTCAAAGGCCAGGGACAGATACCAGCGGAAGTCCCCTTCCCGCCACAGGTGCGTTTTTCCGCCCTCGGTAGGCCAGAAGATGGGCGACCGGCGGAACTTCCGTCCTCGAAGGAGCTCCAGCAGGGGAGGGAGGTCCTCGCCCTCCAGCCGTAGGCTTTGGGTGCAGTCTGCCATTTCCTGCGTCTCAAATGTGCTGTAGTCGAAACTGACTGCTGTACACGCATCCAGGTGGATGCCGGGGCACAGCTCCTCAATAGTGAGGGGCCTGCTGTACCACAGCACGGCGGCAAGGACCGCCAGGACCAGGACGGCAAGGCCGATACCCACATATTTCTTCATGAGGTCAGCGTTCCTGGATCACAGTCCCGCGCCGCCGTGCCTCCAGCGCCGTCTGGATACGCGCCAGGGTCTCCTCAAAGCCCAGCTTGGTCTGTTCGCCGGAGACCATGTCCTTGCAGGAGACCACACCCTCCTTTACCTCGTCCTCCCCCAGGAAGGCCGCAAAGGGCACCGCCAGCTTGTCCGCATAGCTCATCTTGGCCTTGAATTTCTTCTGTTCCGTGTAGAGCTGCGTGCGCACGCCCGCGTCCCGGAGACGGGTCGCCAAGGCGATGGCCGGGGCCAGGTCCTCGGTCATGGGGATCACCAACACGTCCGCAGGGGCGGTGTTGGCATTCTCATTGAGCATCTTCTGTTCTTGCAGAACGTAGAAGAGGCGGGTGACGCCGATGGAGATGCCGACTCCGGGGAGTACTTTATCCGTATAATATTCCGCTAAGTTGTCATACCGTCCGCCGGAACAGATGGAGCCGATCTCCGGGTGGTCCACCATCAGCGTCTCGTAGACAGTGCCGGTGTAGTAGTCCAGCCCCCGGGCGATGGTCAGGTCCACGGCGAAATTGTCCTCCGGCACACCAAAAGCGGCCAGATACTTGACCACCGTCCCCAGCTCGTCCAGGCCGGTGTCAAAGAGCTCGTTCCTGCCCCGGTAGGCCTCCAGAGCCTCCAAAACCTGGGCGTTGGTGCCCTTGATGCCGATGAAGGACAGCACCGCGTCCGCGTCCCCGCCGCTGACGCCGAAGTCCTCTGTCAGGATGCCCTTCACCTTCTCCGGACCGATCTTCTCCAGCTTGTCCACCGTGCGCATCACATCCCCAGCCTTGTCCGTGAGGCCCAGTATGGCGTAGAAGCCGTTCAATATCTTCCGGTTGTTGACCCGGATCTGGAAGTTCTTCAGCCCCAGAGTGGAGAAGGTGCGGTAGATGATGGCGGGGATCTCCGCGTCGTTGACGATATCCAGCTTCCCGTCGCCGATGACGTCGATATCCGCCTGGTAGAACTCCCGGAACCGGCCCCGCTGGGCCCGCTCACCCCGGTAGACCTTTCCGATCTGGTACCGCCGGAAGGGGAAGGCCAGGTCGTTGTAGTGCAGGGCCACGTACTTGGCCAGGGGCACGGTGAGGTCGAAGCGGAGGCTCAGGTCGCTGTCGCCCTTGGTGAAGCGGTAGATCTGCTTCTCCGTCTCCCCGCCGCCCTTGGCGAGGAGCACCTCGCTGGACTCGATGATGGGCGTATCCAGAGGGGTGAAGCCATAAAGGCCGTAGGTCTCCCGCAGCGCTGCGAGGAAGGTCTCCATCAGGACTTGCTGGCCCGGCAGCAGCTCCATGAAGCCTGAGAGGGTCCTGGGTTGTACTTTCATGGTTCGTTCTCCTTTGTTGGTCAATGGTTTGGATTTTATCACAGAACCCGCCGGGTTTCAAGGGAGGATTGGGCTTTGAGGGCTGAAAATCGCGGGAGAATCCTCACCGTGCCCTTGATTTTCCCTCCCCGCCGGGCTATACTAGGGGGTGACAGAAGGAATATTAGGAGTGACATCTATGGAAAACATCTATCTGACGATCTTTTTGATCACTGCCGTCACCGGCGTGGGGGGCCTGGCCCTGGGCGGCGGCCTTGCGGCGGCGGTCCACAGCCCCTCCGACCGGACAGTGAGCCTGCTCCTGCGCTTCACCTCCGGGGTGATGCTCAGCGTGGTCTGCTTTGACCTGGTGGCCGACGCCCTGGAGGAGAGCGGTGTGGCGCCCCTGCTGGGCTGGATTTTGGCGGGGTTCCTGGGCACCTATCTCCTCAACTGCTGGGTGGACAAGCGGGCTCACCACAGCCACAGCCATGCCTCCCGTCAGGAGCATGGGCACGATCATGCCCACGGGCACGAAAGCGGCGATATGTGCGCCTGCGGACGCCACACCCTCCACACGGCGGGTCTGGTCCTGGCGGCGGCTGTGGCCCTCCACAACATGCCCGTAGGTATGGCCATCGGGGCCACCTTCGGACAGCCGTCCCTGCCCGGCCACGCGGGGCACGCCGGCATCTTGGCCGCCCTCATCATCGGACTGCACAACATCCCGGAGGGCATGTCCATCGCCGCGCCCCTGCTGACCGGCGGCTCCCGGCCCCTGGAGGCCGTGGGCATCGCCGCCCTCAGCGGACTGCCCACCATTCTGGGGGCTCTCCTGGGCTACTCCGCTGGGGTGATGGACCCGGCACTGCTGGGGGCGTCCCTGGCCTTCGCCGCCGGGGCGATGCTCTACGTGGTCTTCGGGGAGCTCCTGCCCGAGGCGGAGCACCTCTGGCAGCACCGGCTCAGCGGACTTGCCATCATGCTGGGGCTCATGCTGGGCATGGCGCTGATCTTCAGCCATACCCATTGAGCAGGGAGCCGCCGGTCCTCCCCGATTTCGCACATCAGATAAACCAAATGCTCCCGTCCCCTGTCCAAGCGGGACGAGAGCATGGCGGAACTCTCACATCTTGCGGCGCGCTCCTCAGGTCCACCCTGCGGAGGCGCCGCCTTTTCATGGCGGGCCGGTCCTCTTGCATCACTCTTCTCATGACAGATGGTGCTTATGCTTGGGGTTGACGATCTTCCGCCAATCCAGGTCCCCCCGGTCCATGCCCAGCAGGAGCATCTCCGCTGTGGCCAGGTTGGAGGCGTAGGGGATGTTGTTCTGGTCGCACAGCCGGGAGATATACAGCGCCTCCGCCTCCAGAGAGGAGTCGTTGGGGTCCACGAAGAAGAGGACCATGTCCATCTCGTTGTAGGCGATGCGGGCGCCGATCTGCTGGCTCCCGCCGTGCTGGCAGCTCAGAAACAGGTGTACGTTCAGCCCCGTGGCCTCTGTCACCATGCGGCCCGTAGTGTTGGTGGCGCAGAGGTTGTGCCGGGACAATATCCCGGCGTAGGCGGAACAGAATTGGACCATCAGGTCCTTTCGGTTGTCGTGGGACATCAGAGCAATGTACACGGTAATCAATCCTTTCTCTTTCGATGTCTCTCTCAAAAGCGGGGAAGGGGCGCTACCGGATCTTCATCATGGGGGTGCGCCGTCCCTCCAGACGGCGGGCGATGTTCCGGTAGGCCCGGGCCGCGCAGTCGTTGTCCGAGAGGAGCAGAGCGATGCCCCGTCCCGCGTACAGGGGCATGGTCTCGTCCTCCGGGATGATCCCCAGCAGGGGGAGGCCCGCCGCGTCGATGGCGTCGTCCACCGTCAGGTGCAGGGACTTCATCAGCTTCTTCCGGCACCGGTTCACCACCAGGTGGACGTGGCCGTTGGGGAAGCGGCTCAGCTCCATGACTGTCCGCTGGGCGTCCCGCAGGCTGCTCTCGTCCGTGGTGGAGACCACCACCGCCCGGTCCGCGCCGCCCACCGCAAGCTGGAACCCCGCGCCCAGCCCTGCCGGGGCGTCGATGAGGCAGTAGTCGAACCGCTCCCGGATGGCGGGCAGGAGCTTCTCCAGAGCACCCGCCTCCACGTCCGCCGCGCCGATGCGGGTGGGGGCCGTCAGGAGATAGAGGTCCTTCTGCCCCGGGTGGGGCACCGCCGCCTCCTCCAGGGTGCAGCTGCCCGCCAGGACGTCCGTGAAGTCCATCATCGCCCGGTCGGTCAGCGCCATGGCGATGTCCAGGTTCCGCAGGCCCACGTCGCAGTCCAGGCAGAGCGTCTTCCGCCCCAGCTGGGCCAAGGCCATGCCCACATTCGCCGTGAACGACGTCTTGCCCGTTCCGCCCTTCCCGGACACCACCGCGATTGCTTGGCCCATGGGGATCACCTCCTCCGTTGTTCTACTTTTCTTCTTTGTGTACAAAGAAGAAAAGTAGCAAAAGAAGAAAGACTTTTTGTCCGCAAGGCTGCGCCTTGCTCCTGGGGTTTTTATAGGGGCTGTTTCTTGAGCTGTGAGAACCTTCGGGGGTACTTCCTTGGCGTGGGGGTGGTCTTCTCGATGCAGATCAGCCGGTGCTGAATCTCTGCGCCGGGGATGGGATAGTCCTTGACCCAGTCCACCCGGCCGCCCAGAATGGAGATGGCCCGGCCGGCCTCGTCCAGCTCCTCCTGGGAGTGGCTGGACTTCATGGCAAGGAACCGTCCGCCTACCCGGACCAGGGGCAGGGACAGCTCGCAGAGCATGGGCAGGGGCGCTACCGCCCGGCTCACCGCCCAGTCGAACTGCTCCCGCTCCCCGAATTCCTCCGCTCGGGCGTGGACGCACCGGGTGTTCTCCAGCCCCAGCGCCCCGCAGGTCTCCCGGAGGAATTCGATCCGTTTGCCCAGGCTGTCCAGGAGCGTCACCCGGGCCTCCGGCAGGGCGATGGCCAGGGGCACGCCGGGAAATCCCGCCCCCGTGCCTACATCCACCACGGTCCCGGAGGACAGGCCCGCCAGGGGGATGAGGGACAGGCTGTCCAGCAGGTGGAGCCCCGCGAACGCGCTCGGCTCGGTGATGGCGGTCAGATTCATCACCTGGTTCCGCTCCAGGACCAGCCCGGCGAAGGCCTCCAGCCTCCCGCACAGCGCCGGGTCCAGGCCCAGAGCCGCCAGGCCCGCCGTCAGCGCCGCCCTCATTGCTTCGATTTCAGGAGGTCCCGGATCTCCGCCAGCAGCTGCTCCTCCTTAGAGGGCGCGGGCGGGGCAGGGGGGGCCTCCTCCTTTTTCCGGGAGAGCTTGTTCAGGGCCTTCACCAGGCAGAAGACCACGAAGGCCATGACGATGAAGTTCAAAATGGCGTTGATAAAACTGCCCAGCATCAGTTCCCCTCCGCCGGGGAGGCTGAAGGCCAGGGATTCTACCAGCGCCGTGCCGTCCCCGGCGAACATGCCCAGGATGGGGTTGATGATGTCGTTGATGAGGGAGTTGGTGATGGCGCTGAAGGCCCCGCCCACGATGACGCCCACCGCCAGGTCCATCACGTTTCCCCGCATGGCGAAAGCTTTGAACTCTTCCAGAAATTTTTTCATGCAGTTCTCCTCTTTTGTAGAGTGCTATCAGGGCTCCTGAGGCTCTTGAGGCTCCTGGGGCTCCTGGGACATCTCCGCGGCTATGGCCTCGATCTCCGCCTCTGCGGCCTCGGTGTCCGCCGCCTCCTGCTCCTCCCGGTGGAAGTCCACGGTCAGCTCGTCGCTGAAGAGGTGAGCCTCCTCCTTAGCAGCCGCCTTCTCCCGGAGCATCTGGGTCAAGGTGCCCTCGGCCAGGTCGATGCCGAAGTGCTTCTCGCCGTCCTTCTCGGAGGTGCTCCCCCGCCACAGCAGGGCCTGATAGGTGGTCTTGCCCGTCTCCTCGTCCTTCTCCACCTTGTAGGGGGCCAGCCCTGCCACCAGGGCGGCGGCGCTCAGAACTTTCCAGAATTTCATGTCGTGCTCTCCTTTTCAGAATTTGGTTCAGCCTCTTGAGGCAAAATCAATGCTTGGGGGTCAGCACCTCCGTGCCGCCCATGTAGGGCCAGAGGACCGGGGGCACGGTCACGCTGCCGTCCGCCTGCAAGTGGTTCTCCAGCAGGGGGATGAGCATCCGGGGCGGGGCCACCACCGTATTGTTGAGGGTGTGGGGGAGGTAGTTTTTCCCGTCCTCGCCCTTGACGCGGAGCTTCAGCCTCCTCGCCTGGGCGTCGCCCATGTTGGTGCAGGACCCCACCTCAAAGGCGTACTTCTTCTGCCGGGGGCTCCAGGCCTCCACGTCACAGCTCTTGACCTTCAGGTCCGCCAGGTCCCCGGAACAGCACTCCAGCTGCCGCACGGGGATCTCCAGGTTCCGGAAGTACTCCACGCTCCAGCGCCACATCTTCTCATACCAGTCCATGGACTCCTCCGGCTTGCAGACCACGATCATCTCCTGCTTCTCAAACTGGTGGATGCGGAACACGCCCCGCTCCTCGATGCCGTGGGCCCCCTTCTCCTTCCGGAAGCAGGGGGAGTAGCTGGTCAGGGTCTGGGGGAGGGAGGACTCGGGCAGGATCTGGTCGATGAACCGGCCCACCATGGAGTGCTCACTGGTGCCGATGAGGTACAGGTCCTCGCCTTCGATCTTGTACATCATGGCGTCCATATCTGTCTGGCTCATGACGCCCTCCACCACGTTCCCGTGGATCATGAAGGGGGGGATGCAGTAGGTGAAGCCCTTGGAGATCATGAAGTCCCGGGCGTAGGCCAGGGCGGCCTCGTGGAGCCGCGCCACATCCCCCAGGAGGTAATAGAAGCCGTTCCCGGCCACGCGGCCCGCGGCGTCCATGTCGATGCCGTCCAGCCGCTCCATGATCTCCGTATGGTAGGGGATCTCAAAGTCCGGCACCAGGGGTTCGCCGAAGCGCTCCCGCTCCACGTTGGCGCTGTCGTCCGGCCCGATGGGCACGGAGGGATCGATGATATTGGGGATCACCAGGAGGATTTTATGGATTTCCGCCTCCAGCCCGGTCTCCTTGGACTCCAGGGCCGCGAGGCGTTCGGCGTTGGCCTTTACCTGGGCCTTCACCGCCTCGGCCTCCTCCAGCTTCGACGGGTCCTTTTTCGCCTGACCCATCAGCATCCCCACCTGCTTGCTCAGGCTGTTCCGCTGGGAGCGGAGCTCGCTGGCCTCCGTGATGGCGGCGCGGTTCTCCTTGTCCAGCTCCAGGAGCTGGTCCACCAGGGGGAGTTTCGCCTCCTGAAATTTCTTCTTGATGTTCTCTTTTACCGCATCCGGGTTCTCCCGGATGAATTTAATGTCCAGCATGGTTTGTTATCTCCTTTATTTGGGACGAGTGAATGTTGGGCTTCGCCCAAACCCACCAGGGGCTTTGCCCCCTGCGCTGTCTACGACAGCTTGGGCTTGGCTAACCTTCGGTTAGCTGTCGCCTGGACCCCACGGCCTTTGAAAAGGCCGGCGAAACTTTTATTCTGCGCTGCGCGCCATGTTTCACGTGAAACATTTGCCTATTTTCCCAAACTCTCCAGCGCCTCCAGCAGATCGTTGAGGTCGTCCACGCCGTAGTATTCGATCTCGATCTTGCCCTTCTTTTTGCCCTGGGAGATGCGGCAGGCCCGGCCCAGCCGGGTGGAGAGGGACTTCGCCGCCTCGGCCACATAGTCCACAGCGGCGGGGGGCTTCTGGGCCTCCGGTTCGTCCTTCTGGGCCTGGAGGCGCTTGACCAGCTGCTCCGTCTGCCGGACGCTGAGGCCGGAGTGGAGGATGGTCTTCGCCGCCTCTGCCCGCATAACAGGGGAGAGGGGCAATATCGCCCGGGCGTGCCCGGCGGACAGCTCTCCGTCCTCCACCAGGACCTGCAAGTTCTCCTCCAGATCCAGCAGCCGCATAGCGTTGGCAACGGCGCTGCGGGACTTGCCCACACTGCTGGCCGCCTGCTCCTGGGTCATGCCGTAGTTCTCGATGAGGGAGCGGAAGCCCTCGGCCTCCTCGATGGGGTTCAGGTCCTCACGCTGGAGGTTCTCGATCATGGCCAGCTCCATGGCCGTGCGGTCGTCGGCCTCGATGACCACGGCGGGGATGTCCTCCAGGCCCGCCATGCGGGCGGCACGCCAGCGCCGCTCTCCGGCGATGATCTGGTAGTAGCCGGAGGACAGCTTTCGCACCGTCAGGGGCTGGATGACCCCGTGCTGCCGGATGGACTCCGCCAGCTCCTCCAGCTTCTCCGGGTCAAAGCTCCTCCGGGGCTGGTTCCGGCAGCTCTCGATCTGGGACAGGGGCAGGGTAGCCGCCGGAGCGGTGAAATCGGCGGAGAAGTCGTCCCCCAACAGGGCCCCCAGGCCCTTTCCCATGCCTTTTTCCTTGGATGCCACGGTGTTTTCCTCCTTCCGGCTGATTTCTATTTCTTATTCTTGCGTAAAAACTCCTCCGCCAGGGCGGTATAGGCCTCGCACCCCCGGGAGGTCCGGTCATAGGCCGTGATGGGCAGGCCGTGGCTGGGGGCCTCGCTGAGGCGGACGTTCCGGGGGATGGCGGTGCTGTACACCTTGCCGGGGAAGAAGCGCTTGACCTCCTCCGTCACCTGGAGGGCCAGGTTGGTCCGGCTGTCGTACATGGTCATGAGCACCCCCTCCAGCTCCAGAGCCGGATTCAGGGACCGGCGGACTGCTTTGATGGTATACATCAGGTCGCTGAGCCCCTCCAGGGCAAAATACTCGCTCTGCACCGGCACCAAGGCCGCGTCCGCGGCACACAGACCGTTGAGGGTCAACAGCTCCAGGGAGGGCGGGCAGTCCACGAATATGTAGTCGTAATCGCCCCCCAGCTTCTCCAGGGAGTTGCGGAGGAGGAACTCCCGCTTCTCCAGGCCGATCAGCTCAATGGTGGCTCCGGCCAGGGCCTTGCAGGAGGGAAGCACGTCGCCGTACCGGGTGGAGACCACCCGCTTCCGGGGTTCCACGCTGTTGATGAGCACGTCATAAATGCCCTGGGAGAGGGTCTTGTCCACGCCCATACCGGAGGTGGCGTTGGCCTGGGGGTCGAAGTCGCAGAGGAGGACCCGCAGGTCCTTCTCCCGCAGGGCGGCAGTCAGGTTGACGCAGGTAGTGGTCTTGCCCACGCCGCCCTTTTGATTGACGATGGTAACGATCTTTGCCACAGAACACCTCCGAAGGGCAAAAGGGCCCAAAATCTATCTATAAGGGTACCTACTACCATAGTATAGCACAAACCCTGAACTTTTCAACCAGAAAATGAAAATTTTACAAATTTGTAACTCCCAACAGGGCGCAGGCAGGCGAAATATGGGCGCGAAGCGCAAAATAAAAGTTTCGCCGTCCTTTTCAAAGGCCGTGGGGACCGGGGCAAGGCCCCGGCGGGTCCAGGGCAGAGCCCTGGCGGGCTTGGGCGAAGCCCAACATACGCTCGCAAAAAAAGCGGATGTTTCACGTGAAACATCCGCAGGGGGGATCAGATCAAAAGCATCCCATGTTCCGGGGGGACAGCGACAAAGAGCTTGCCGCCGACAGAGGGGAACTTGCCGCCGGTAAGGACGTCGTTGGCGAAGGGGGCGTCCCAGGGGAGCTCCAGGCAGGCGGGGGAGGTCCCAGTGTTGAAGACGGCGGTGGAGGTCTCGCCCTCCAGCTCCCGGGCGAAAGCCAGGAGGGGGCCCTCGGCGTAGAGCCAGCGGAGCTCTCCGGACTGGAGGGAGGGCCTCTGCCGCCGGAGGGTCCCCAGGCGGAGGAAGTGGGCTTGCAGCTCCCGGTCCTCCCGGCCCCAGGGGAAGGTGCCGCGATTCATGGGGTCCTCCCAGCCCTCCATGCCCGCCTCGTCGCCATAGAAGACAGTGGGGGAGCCGGGAAAGGCGTAGAGCAGGAGGGCCGCCATGCGCACCCGCCGGAGGCCCCGGACCCGCGCCTCGGGGGAGAGGCGGAAGGCCGCGCGCTCCCGCCGGGTGGCCGGAGGCGTCTCGGGTCCGCCCAGGAGGGTCAGGATGCGGGGGGTGTCGTGGGTGCCCAGGAGGTTCATGGCACTGTAGAAGGCGGGACGGGGGTAGTTCTCCCGGATGGTCTCCATGGCCTCCCGGAAGTCCTCCGCGCCGTAGGGGGAGGCGTCCTCGCTCCGGCCCAGGAGGTAGCTCAGGGCCGCGGTGCGGAAGGGGTAGTTCATCAGACTGTGGGTCTCGCTCCCCAGGAGGTACTTCCGGCGGCGGTCATAGGCGACTTTGTTGCTCCCGTCCTCCCAGACCTCGCCCAAGAGAAAGCTGTCCGGCTTCTCCTCCGCCATGGCGGCGCGGATGCGGGCGATGAACTCGTCGGGGAGCTCGTCGGCCACGTCCAGACGCCAGGCGTCCGCCCCGGCCCGGAGCCACCGCCGGATGACGGAGCACTCCCCGTCCACGATGAAGTTCCCGTATTCCGGGTGCTCCTCGTTCACCGCCGGGAGGGTCCGCACGCCCCACCAGGCGTCGTATTTGTCCGGCCAGGACTGGAAGGTGTACCAGGAGAAGTAGGGGCTCTCCCGGCTCTGGGCCGCGCCGGGGTCCGGATAGAAGCCGTTGGCGTTGAAGTAGCGGCTGTTGCTCCCGGTGTGGTTGAAGACGCCGTCCAGCATCACCCGCATCCCCAGGGCGTGGGCCCGGGCGCAGAGGCTTCGGAAGTCCGCCTCCGTGCCCAGGAGGGGGTCCACGGCCTCGTAGTCGGCAGTGTTGTAGCGGTGATTGCTCTCCGCCTCAAAGATGGGGCAGAGGTAGAGCGTCGTCACCCCCAGATTTTTCAGATACTCCAGCTTCTCCTCGATGCCCGCCAGGGTGCCCCCAAAGAAGTCCCGGCCCTGGTCGTCCCCCTGGTCCTCGTTGAGCTCCACTGGCTCGTCCCAGCTCTGGTGGAGCACCCGGCTGCCCACCAGGCCCTCCACGGAGGGCGTGCCGGTGCGGCGGAAGCGGTCGGGGAAGATCTGGTAGGTGACACCCTGCCCGAACCACTTGGGGGTGGGGAGGGAGGCGTTGTAGACCGTCTGCTGCCAAAGGCGGCGGGGCTCCTCCCGGGAGAGGCCGTCCCGGCCCAGGCAGACGGTGCCGCCGTCGAAGTGGCGGAACTGGAAGTAGTACCAGACCAGCTCCGGCTCAGCGGGGGCCTGGAAGGTGCCGGAGAAGACGGACCGGTCCCCCTCGTCGGGGAGGAAGGGGAGGAGGATCTCCTGCCGCTGGTTGGCGAACTCGTGGACAGCGACCAGGGTGCAGGAGCAAAAGCCCTCCGACCTGGGAGGGCGGAGGGTGAAGTGGACCTCCGTGCCGCAGGGGACTGCCCCATAGGGGGTCTTACAGCTGGAGTCCTTGGAATCGAAAACGGATGAGGTGTCCATAGGTGAATGGCTCCTTACATAAAATACGGGCAGGCTGCGCCGGATGTTTCACGTGAAACACTGAGCGCTATTGCGGCTCATAGTCCAGGCTCTCCACGGGGACGAAGATGCCCCACTCGCCCCGGAGCTGGACCACCGCATCGGGGTGTTTGGGATCAGCGGGGCCCATGTAGGCCACTACGGCCTCAGGGTAGGTCTCGTTGGACCAGAAGGCGTAGGGGGTGCGGCGGGGGAGGCAGCTGGACTCGCCCTCCCGGACGGGCGCGCGGTCCGGCGTGTAGGCGTAGGTGTAGCCGTCGATATCGGTCAGCTCCAAGTCAATGGGGCAGAGGTAGGAGGAGCGGGCTTCCAGCCTCCAGGTCCGCCCGTCCAGCACCACTTCCGGGAGGGGGGCAAAGCCGGTATGGGGACTTGCGTTCATGAAAATGACCACGCGGGGCGTCCCGGCGAGGGGGCCGTTGGTAGCGATCACGTAGACAAGGAGGACGCAGCAGCAGAGAAGGAAAAACCGCAGAAGCTTCTTTATTCGCATAATACGCTCCTTTCCTGACGCAAAGGCGAAACAACGTTTCGCCGCAAAAAGTTTTTCTTCTTTTGCTGCTTTTCTTCTTTGTACACAAAGAAGAAAAGCAGTTATCTCCGGCGGAAAGCGCCGAAGATGCGGTGGAGGCCCTTGGGGCGCTTGGGCTTGGGGGGCGCGGGGCGGTGGATGGTCTTGGCCATGAAGACCTCCTGGCTGTTGCAGGGGGCAAGGGAGTTGACCTTGCGGCAGTAGGAGCCGTCGGGAAGGAGGGAGGATGCCTTCACGTTGTCCTCCAGCTGCGTGTGGAGGATCCAGAGGAGCTGCCCTTTGACCTCCTGGTCATAGATGGGGCAGGCGATCTCCACCCGGCGGTCCAGGTTGCGGGTCATGAGGTCCGCGGAGGCGATAAAGAGCTTCGTGTCCGCCCCGCGGCCAAAGCAGTAGATCCGCCCGTGCTCCAGATACCGGCCCACGATGCTGGTGACATGGACGTTCTCCGTCTGCCCGGCGATGCCGGGACGGAGACAGCAGATGCCCCGCAAAATCAGCTGTACCTGGACCCCCGCCCGGGAGGCGCCGGCTAATTTGTCCATGACCTCCCGCTCCGTCATAGAGTTGGCCTTGATGCAGATGTAGCCCTCGGGGCCCTTGGCGATCTCGCCGTCGATGAGCTCCAGAAGCTTCGATTTGATGCCCGCGGGGGCCACCAGCAGGTGCCGGTGGGTGCCCTCCAGATTGCCGATGAGCATGTTCTGGAAGAAGACGGTCCCGTCCAGCCCGATCTGCTCGTTGGCGGTCATGAGGCTCAGGTCGGTGTACATGGCGTTGGTGCGCTCGTTGTAGTTGCCGGTGCCCACCTGGGTGATGTAGCTGAGGCGGTCCCCACGGCGCATGGTGATCAGACAGAGCTTGCTGTGGCACTTGTAGTCCTCCACGCCGTAGATCACCTGACACCCGGATTCCTCCAGGAGGCGGGACCAGGAGATGTTGTTGGCCTCGTCGAACCGGGCGCGGAGCTCCATAAGGACCGTGACCTCCTTCCCGTTCTCCGCCGCCCGGCAGAGGATGCGGGCGATGCGGGAGGAGGAGGCGAGACGGTAGATGGTGATCTTGATGGAGATGACCTCCGGGTCCTCCGCCGCCTCGCTGAGGAGCCGGAGGAAGGGGTCCACCGTGTCGAAGGGGAAGAAGAGCAGGCGGTCCCGGCGGCGGATCTGCTCGATCATGCTGCCCGTTTTGTCCAGGTCCTCCGGCCACCGGGGCACGTAGGGCGGGAAGGACAGGGGGGCGGAGACATCCTCCGGGAGGGAGGAGATAAGGGAGAAGATATACTTCATGTTCAGCGGGGCCTGGTCCACGTAGATCTGCCGGCCCTCCACGCCGATGCGGGTCTTGAGGAGCTTGAGGAAGTCCCGGCCGATCTTCCGGGAGAGCTCCAGTCGGACGGCGGAGAGGTTGGCCCGCTTCTTGAGGAGCTTGCTCATGTGACTGCGGATGTCCTCGTCGCTGTCGGAAAATTTTTCCTCATCAAAGCTCAGGTCCGCGTTCCGCGTGACGCAGAGGACGCAGGCGCTCTCCAGCTTGTAGCCGCCAAAGAGGCTCTCGGCCGCATGCTCGACGATGGTCTCCATGCGCACGAAGCGCTTCGGGTCCCCGGGCATGGGGAGGAAGGGGTCCAGGTTCCCCGGCACGGGGATGAGGCCCAGGGAGGGCGCGGCGGCGCTCTTCTTCCCGTGGAGCAGGGCGGCTACGTACAGGGCTTTATTGGCCAAGTGGGGGAAGGGGTGGTGGCTGTCCACGATCTGGGGGGAGAGGACGGGGAGGATACGGGTCTTGTAGTAATTGCCGGCATACCGGCGCTCCTCCGGCGTCAGCTCGTCCATGGTGAGGTCGCAGATGCCCTGCTGGCGCAGGAGGGCGGCCACGTCGGTGTAGAGCCGGTTTTTGATCTCCACCAGGCCGGGGATTACGCTGTAGACGGCCTCCAATTGCTCCATGGGGGTCAGCCCTGTCTTGTTGTCGGTCTGCTCCGGGGAGACCAGGCTGAGGTCAAAGAGGCTCCCCACCCGGACCATGAAAAATTCGTCCAAATTGCTGGTAAAGATGGAAATGAATTTCAGCCGCTCCAGCAGCGGCACGGCGCTGTCCCCCGCCTCCTCCAGCACGCGGCGGTTAAAGCGGAGCCAGCTGAGCTCACGATTCTGGGTATAGGCATAGGCGGCGTTCTTTTCTTCCTGATCCTTCGGCATAACGGTTCCTCCCACCCTCCGGGGAACGGCCCCCGGATGCTTCGTTCCTTTATTATAGCATTTGTTCACAGGATTGACAAGTCCCAGACGTTTTGAGAATGTATCTTCCGGAAAAGGAACGATCTCAGTACCGGAACCCGTCGGGAATGCGGATGTAAGCCCGGATATGTGCGTCCATAGGCCGACGCATGATCCGGGAGATGTTATCGTCGAGGGTGTTGCCCTCCGCAGTGATGAGCGCGCCGTCCCGGGCCTCCAGGACGATGCCGATGTGGTCGTGCTCCTCACCGCAAAACACCCGGTCAAAGAGGACGATGTCTCCGGGGCCGGGGTGGAAGCAGTCTCCGGGTTTATGGTACTCCAGGCGGGGATCGCCGAGGGCGAACTCCTCCCAGCCGCCGCAGCCTGCGAGGCTGCATGTCACGCACTGGTCCGGGCTGTAGGGGATGGCGAACCCCGCCTCGATGCAGCAGTGGTAGACAAAGGCCGCGCACCAGAGCCGGTCCGCCTCCCGGAGGTTCCACTTGGGGAAGCGGCGGACGATGGGGTCGAGGTTGGACTCCCTGCCGGGGAGATATCCGTGGAAGGGCTTCAGGGCCGCTTCCCGCGCGGCAAAAGCGAGTGCCTCTCTTGTTGCGTTTTCCATAACTGACCTCCGGATTTTGGTCTGACCATTATAGCATGGGCGGAGGGACGATTCAATCTGTTTTTGCGAATTGCCCATGGAATATGGCGCCTGCGGGTCCCGCCCCCAGGGCAAAGCCCGCAGCTTGGGCGGGATTTCACCGCTATCCCAATTTTCCGGTTGCTTTCCGGAAAAATAAGGTGTATAATACCCGTATGCGGCCCGGCCGGGCGCGGGAGAGAACCCGCGCCGCGTCTCTTTGCACCGGGCGGCAAAATCAACAAAAGGAAAGGTAGATTGAAGCATGAAGAAGTTTCTGGCTCTGCTGCTGGCGCTGACCATGGTCCTGGCCCTTGTGGCCTGCGGCGGCGACGACGGCAAGAAGGACGACAACAAGGATCAGACCCCCTCCACTCCCACCGACACCACCCCCAGCGACACCACCACCCCCAGCGAGCCCTCCGAGCCCGCCGGCGGCGAGACCTACAAGGTCGCCATGGTCACCGACTACGGCGACATCACCGACCAGTCCTTCAACCAGACCACCTATGAGGCCTGCAAGGAGTACTGCGACGGCGCGGGCCTCGACTTCAAGTACTACAAGCCCAACGACAACTCCACCGCCGGCCGCGTGGCTATGGTGGACGCCGCCGTGGCCGACGGCTACAACATCATCGTCATGCCCGGCTACGCTTTCGGCGGCACCATCGTCGAGACCTCCAGCGTCTACCCCGACGTGAAGTTTATCGCTTTGGACGTGGCTGCCGGCGACATCCTGGAGGCCGCCCTGGGCGACCAGTACGACTACAACCCCGCCAACTGGAACGTGGGCGACTACTACAACACCGATAACGTCTACTGCGCCATCTACCAGGAGGAGCTGTGCGGCTACATGGCCGGTTACGCCGCCGTGAAGCTGGGCTACCGCCACCTGGGCTTCCTGGGCGGCATGGCTGTCCCCGCCGTGCAGCGCTACGGCTACGGTTACGTCCAGGGCGTGGACGCCGCGGCCAAGGAGCTGGGCGTTGAGGGCGAGGTCACCGTGGAGTACGTATACGGCGGCCAGTTCAACGGCGATGCCGACATCACCGCCTTCATGGACACCTGGTACGCCGGCGGCACGGAGATCGTCTTCGCCTGCGGCGGCGGCATCTACATCTCCGCCGCTGAGGCCGCGGCCAAGGTGGGCGGCAAGGTCATCGGCGTGGACGTGGACCAGGCCGGCATCATCGACGCCTACGGCGAGGGCATGACCGTCACCTCCGCCATGAAGGGCCTGGCCCCCGCCACCAAGGACACCCTCAAGGCTGTCATCGAGGACGGCAATTGGGCCAACTACGCCGGGAAGATCGAGACCCTGGGCCTGGTCTCCGGCACCGATCCCGAGGCCAACTACGTCCAGCTGCCAATGGGCACCACTCAGTGGGCCGACGGCTTCACTCAGGAGGACTACAAGGCTCTCGTGGCCGACATGTTCTCCGGCAAGGTGACCGTGTCCAACGACACCTCCGCCATGCCCGCCGTCAGCGTCACTGTCAACGATCAGGGCGCGATCAAGTAAGATATCTCCGCAGGTTGGGAGCGGGTCCTTCGGGACCCGCTCCTTTTTGCGGCGGGGCCCGCGGCTCCTTCGGAATATGAGAAATGGGTGGTCCACCGGGTAAAAGCGGCGGAAAATACGGCAAAATCAAAAATAAATTTTGCAAAATCGACGAAGGTATGGTATACTTGGTGGGACTACATGAAAGCCTGCGAATAAAAAGTCAAGCCCCAAAATGGAGTTGATGGCAGATTA